>NZ_JARTVT010000010.1:0-233406 GCF_029625685.1 Mesorhizobium sp. WSM4976 | reverse complement strand
ACCCCTTACGATCCCCAAAAACACCCCGCCGCAAACGCCTTGCTCACAACAGGTTGACACAGGAAGTCTCATGCCGCGACGTCTCCGCCTCTCAGAAAGTCGCCATCGCGTTGCCGCTTGGCGGTGAAGATCTGGCCGAAGCGCGGTGAAAGAACACCCGAAACGGCAAGAGCTGCCGCTCCCCGCAACACGGCGTGCTGCCCGCCTTGTGCCACCAGGATGCGTGATGTGGTGCGATCCTTCCGGGCCGAGACCGAGTTCAGGAGCGGCTCCGCCGATGACGCCAATCGTTCGAGCAGCGCAGGCGAGGCCAATCCACCGAGAACGATGGTTTCAGGATCGAAAAGGTTCTCGATGATGGCGATCGCGTTGCGAAAGACAGGCGCGACCTCGGCCAACCAGCTGGTATCGTCGCCGGCCCAACGGCTTCGCGCGTCCAGCGAGATGTAGCGTTCCAGGCAGCCGCGATTGCCGCAAGGGCAGAGCTCTCCGCCCGGTACGATGGGGACATGTCCGATCTCGCCGGCATTGCCCCAGGCGCCACGCAATACGCTTCCCTCATGCAGCATGGCGCCGCCAAGTCCAACGCCGAAATAGAGGTAGTAGTATTCGGAATGCTTGGCGCCGAGGCCATAAAGGCGTTCGCCCATCGCTGCAGCCGCCATGTCGTTCTCGAAGAAGGCAGGCAGGCCGGTGGCCGCAGTCAGCCGCTCGCGTAGGGGAACCTCCTGCCAGCCAGCCATGGTAGTGGAGCCGACAAAGCTCATGGGCTCGACGCCGAATGGCCCCGGAAGCGCCATGCCGATGCCGATGACGCGGCCGCTCACCCGGCGCGCCGTCATTTCCGCCACCATTGCGCCGATTGCCTCGAAAGCGTCATCAGGGGCGGGATTTGCCGCCTCGCGATGCGTGCTGTCGACCACGTCGCCGCTGAGATTGATCAACGCCGCATCGACACCAAGCGGGGTGAGGTGGATGCCAACGGCAAAGCCGCCCTCCGGATTGATGCGCAACGTCGTCGGTGGCAGGCCGCGCCCCTTCGGCTCCTCACGAACCGACAGGATGTAACCCTGCTCCTCAAGTTCCCGCACTATGGTCGACACGGTCTGGACGGTGAGGCCGACATGCCGGGCAATGTCTCCGCGCGCAACGGGGCCAAAACGGCGGATGGACTCAAGCACGATGCGCCGGTTGTACGGCCGCCCAAATTCCTGGTTGGTCCCCCGCAATGCCATGCCTTGCGCTCCCGTCCGTCAAAGCAAGACTTGCAGAGAAGATTTATTCAGTCAAATGGAATTCAAAAATATTTCGTATCCGCAGCAACAGGATCCCGGCGGCAGGCGCCGTTTCCCAGCGGCGAGCCTTGAGCGGATGGAATCAGTGGAAGATGAGTGGGTCTGCGATTCTCGGTTTCGCTAATCGATCCAAACCTCTGTTTTCAAATATTTTTCTAGTATTCGCACTAACCCACTGACCCCTAATAGCGGATCACTCGCCGCTCGATCAGGACGACGAGGCAGAACAGCGCGATCGACAGCGACGACGACAGCACAATCGCCGCATAAAGCCGATCGGACTGGTAGTTGAAGGTCGCCTGGATGATCAGCGCGCCGAGCCCTTTGTCCGAGCCGATCCACTCGCCGACGATGGCGCCGATCACGGCGGTAGCCGACGCGATTCTCAGCGAAGAGAAGAGCATCGGTAGGGCACGGGGCAGGCGCAGGCTCCAGAAGATCTCCGAGCGTGTCGCCGACAGCACGCGGAACAGCTCGTGCTCATTGTCGCTGGCCGAATCGAGGCCGCGGATCATGTTGACCAGCGTCGGGAAGAAGCAGATCACCGCGGCGATGACGATCTTCGGCGTCATGCCGAGACCGAAGATCAGGATGATGATCGGCGACAGCGCCAGGATCGGAATGGTGTTGAAGAACAGCACGATCGGGAAATAGGCGGCCTGAAGCACGCGGCTGTGGACGAAGAGCACGGCCAGCAGCACGGCAGCCAGATTGCCGATGACGAAACCGGCCAGCGCCTCGATCAAGGTCGGCCGCAAATTGTCGATGAGGAGCGAAAAGTTCTTCTGGAAGACGCCGAATATCGCCGTCGGCGTCGGCACGATATAGGCCGGCACGCCGAGCAGCGGCAGCAAGTATTGCCAGGCGAGCAGGATCGAAGCCGCGCCAAGGAGGGGGAGCGCAATGGTCATTTGCGGAGAGAGCGGCGCCTTTCTCACGATGCGCGCTCCAGCGCCATGCGCAGATCGGCCATGGCGGCGACGATCGCCGGATCCTCGCGCTTGCAGCGATTGCCTTCCTGCTTGAAGGGCCGCATGTCGAGGTCCTTGACGACGCGTCCCGGACTGGCGGCCAGCACGATGACGCGGTCGCCGAGATAGGCGGCCTCGGCGATGGAATGAGTGACGAAAAGGATCGTCGTGCCGGTGCGCCGCCAGAGC
The DNA here is from genome assembly GCF_029625685.1 of Mesorhizobium sp. WSM4976. NCBI lineage: Bacteria > Pseudomonadati > Pseudomonadota > Alphaproteobacteria > Hyphomicrobiales > Phyllobacteriaceae > Mesorhizobium > Mesorhizobium sp. WSM4976. Next base: position 230,951 of record NZ_JARTVT010000010.1, on the reverse strand, counting down.
GCGAGAAGCTCGTCATTCAATCGGTCGCGCGTGATCTCGTCGAGTGCGCCGAAGGGTTCGTCCATCAACAGCAATTTGGGCTCGCCGAGCAAGGCACGCGCGATCGCCACGCGCTGACGCTGGCCGCCGGAGAGCTGATGCGGCAGGCGCTCACTGAGGCCGCCGAGGCCCATCAATTCCAGCAGTTCCGCGCTGCGGTCCTCGATCTTGCGCGTCAGGCTGCCCTGGCCGACACCGAGCGGCAGGCGCACATTATCGCGCACCGTGCGCCAGGGCAGCAGGGTCGAATCCTGGAAGACGAAGCCGACATCGCGGCGCGAGCGCACCGTGTGCGGTGTTTCGCCAAGCACGCTGATCGAGCCACCGAGAGGATCGAGCAGGTCGGCCACCACGCGGAGCAAGGTCGACTTGCCGCAGCCGGACGGCCCCAGGATCGACAGGAAGGAACCGGCCGCGACGGTCAAATCGAGGCCGGCGAGCACTTTGACGGCCGTCTGCCGGCCGCCATAGCCGACATCCAGCCGTCGCGCTTCGATCGCGCTTGGCATCACGCGGCGGGCGCGTCGAGCTTGGGCCGGTCGGCGGCCGAAAGCTCCAGGATCTTGGTGGTGTAGACATCCTTGGCTGCCGGGCGACCGTTCGGATACTGGCCGACCTTGTCGAGCAGCGCCAGTTGCTCCTCGATCGAGGCTGGATCGAACGTACCCCAGCCGTCCTTGGCGGTGGCGCCGTCAAAGGAGAGTTTCAACACCAGATTGACGGTCTTTTCCTCCCAGCCGAGATCCATTTCCGGATAGGCGGCGACCATCTTCTTGACCGCTTCCTGCGGGTTGGCATGCACCCAGCCCCAACCCTTGCCGACAGCGCCAATGAACTTCGCCAGGGTCTCGGGATCCTTTTCGATCGCCGCGTCGGTCGCGAAATAGACATCGGCGTAGGAGCTCAGCCCGAGATCGCGCGTCAGCAGGTCGATGCGGTCGTCGCCGACGACGCTGAGCGCCTGGGTGTTGGTGATCCAGCCACCAATCGCGTCAACGTCGCCCCGCACTAGCGGCGCCTTGTCGAAGCCGACATTGACGATGGTCACCTCCGACGGATCGATGCCGTTCTTGGCCAGGATCTCGTCGATGACGAAGCGCGCCGTCGGTTGGATGCCGATCTTCTTGCCCTTGAGGTCGGCCACGCCGCGGATCGGTTTTGCGGGCTTGGACGTCAGTGCGTAAGGACCGGTGCGGAAGCCGCAGGCGATGATCTTAATCGGCACGCCGCTGGCGCGGGCCGAATAAAGCTGTGGCGTTTCCGAGAACTGTCCAAGCTGCGCGGCCCCCGAAATGACAGGCGGAACGGTCGAAGCGTTGGGGCCGCCGGGGCTGAATTCGACCTCCAGCCCGGCATCCTTGAAATAGCCGTTGGCGACGGCCGCGATATCGCCGATCTGGCCGTTGGACATCAGCCAGTCATACTGGATGACGACCTTGCCGGCGGCTTTCGCGCCGGGGGTCAACACCAGCTGCATGCCGGCGGACGCAGCCGCCACGGCTGCCATGCCGCCTTTTACAAAAGCGCGACGATTCAATTCGAAATCACTGTTCCCACTCATTTTTCGCTCCTGTTGCAGACTTTTCTCGTCTCTTCTTCAGGCGCCGCTCCCTTCGGCGTCGTCGTCTACGGCTGTTCGTCGTGGTAGTCGCCAGGGCCGCCGTCGAGCCAGGCGTAAAGCTCCCAGAGCGTGTCGTCCGGGTCGGTAAAATAGGCGCAGCGCGCATTCCAGACGTAGTCTTTGGGCGGGCCGTAGAAGGGCACGCCCCTGGCGCTGAGTTCGGCATGCATGCGGTCGATGTCGGCCGGCGCATCGAGCTGCACGGCGACGCAGACCTTGTGCGCGCGGCGCGGCGACTTCAGGTTCGACACGCCTGTATGGCGGTTGATGTGGTCGAGTTCCCAAGCGGCGAGCGTTACGCCCTCGCCATGGAAGTCGGCAAAGCCTTCGGCGCGGCGGCGCAGTCGGAAGCCGAGTTTTTCAACGTAGAAGTCCACCGTCCTTTCGATGTTTTCGACCAGCAGGCAGACGTCGGATATGCGGGTGATGCTTGCCGGCATGGCTATTTCGCTCCGTTGGCTTTCGGGAGCGGCAGCTTGACGCCGACGCGGTTGGCGGCGCCGACGATATGCGCCCGCATCGCCGCTTCCGACGCCGCCGGATCGCCCGCCACCAGCGCGTCATAGATGCGCACATGCTCTCCGACATTGATCTCGACGAGGTCATGCAGCGGGTTCGTCATGCGGGCGTAGTGGATAGAGTGGCGGATCTGTTCGCAGACGAAGGAGATGAAGGTGTGGATGTAGTTGTTACCAGTGGCGCGCGCGATCTCGCGGTGAAAGAGCAGGTCGGCGTCGATGCTGCCTTCTTCCCAGCGCTCCTCTCCGCCCATGCGGTCGAGCGCCGCCTTGATCGAATCGAGATGCTCCCGATTGCGGCGCGCCGCTGCCAGCGCCGCCGATTCGGCCTCGAGGATGCAGCGCAACTCAAACAGCCGCTCCATGTTGTGTGTGTCCTTGAGTGCCTCGCGGTCGATGCGAATCGCGGCGCGCTGCTCGGGCGCCAGCACGAAAGCCCCGATGCCCTGCCGCGCTTCGATCACACCATCGGCCCTTAGCTGGGCGATCGCCTCACGAACCACGTTGCGGCTGACGCCGAACTTTTCCGACAGCTCCTGCTCGGTCGGCAGGCGCGCCCCGGGGTTCAATTCGCCGGATTCGATCTCGCGGCTGAGGAAGGCGGCGACCCGGTGCGGCAGGGTCTCGACGGTGCCGATGGCGGCCAGTCTCTGCTTCATGGAAAAGTCTCCGTCGCGGGCAACAGACAGCCCGGATTCATCAGGCCCTTGGGGTCGAGGGCGCTCTTCAGTGCCGCGACCATGCGGCGATGCGTCGGCGAGAGCCCGGCCCAGAATTCCTTGCGGCGGCTGCGGCCGATGCCGTGCTCCGCGCTGATCGAGCCGCCGAGGCCGACGGCGATGTCGTAAAGCCCTGCGGTGATCCGTGAACCGCGCGTCCGGGCCTCGTTCTCAGCAAGTTCCAACGGCGGCAGCACGTTGAAATGGATGTTGCCGTCGCCGGCGTGGCCATAGGCGAGGGGGATCCAGCCGGGATAGTCGTTCGCGACGAAGCGACAGGCCTGCTCGATCAGGGCCGGGATGTCCGAAATCTTCACCGACAGGTCGGTGCGCACATGATAGCCGCGCTTGGCCTGGCCTTCGACGAGACCTTCGCGGATAGCCCAAAAACTCCTGGCCTGCGCGCTGCTCGCGGCGAGAACCGCGTCGGTTACCAAGCCTTTCTCCATGGCATCTGCAAGGAAGCCGGCAAGTAGGCCGTTGAGGTCGATAGCGGCGCTGGACGACACTTCGATCAGCACCTGGACGGGCGCCGAGACCGGCGCTCTCATTGCAGGGTCGATCAGCCGAGCAAGCTCGATGCATTCCAAACCGATGATCTCGAAAGCGGAGATCAGGTCCGAACAGTCGCGGCGCGCCTGGTTGAAGAGCGTGACGGCCGCGTCGAACGAAGCCAGGCCGAGATAGGCGGTTTCTGTCTTGGCCGGTTTCGGAAACAGCTTGACCTCGACACCGGTGATAATGCCGAGCGTGCCTTCCGAGCCGATGAAAAGCTGCTTCAGGTCATAGCCGCTGTTGTTCTTGCGCAGGCCGGAGAAACCGTTCCACAGCTCGCCATCCGCCAGCACGACTTCGAGGCCCAGGATCAGGTCGCGCGCCATGCCGTAACGCAGCACGTTGACGCCGCCGGCGTTGGTGGCGGCATTGCCGCCGATCTGGCAACTGCCCTGCGCGCCGAGCGCTAGCGGGAAGAGGCAATCCTGCGTCTCGCAGGCGTCCTTGATCGTCTGCAGCACACAGCCCGCATCGGCACGCAGCGTGCAATTATCCGTATCGATCTGCCGGATGGCGTTCAACCGCTCCAGGCTTAAGACGACCAGGCCGCCGCCTTTGCTATCGATCGCGCCTGATACCAGGCCGGTGTTGCCGCCCTGCGGAACGATGCCGAGCCTGAGCTCGCTGCACAGGCGCATCAGGGCCTGGACCTCGGAGACCGAGCCAGGTCGCAGCACGGCAAGAGCGTCACCCTGATGGTCGCCGGCCCAGTCGCCCAGATATTTCGCCATTCCAGCCGGCTGGACGGAAATGCCGTTTTGTCCAACCGCGCCTTCCATGGCGCTGAGTATTTCCGGCGAGAGGCGACGAATGGTCATGAGGATGCATGTCTTGGTATCGGATGATACATATCATCCTACAACTACCTTCGAGTCAACTGCTCCCGGTTCAGCAACAGGTCACCGGCTCGTTCGAGGTAACGGAGCTGATCACGTCAGCCGGCAACCAGGCCGTTCGGTTAGGCCCTGCCTATGCATCGTCCTGGCCGATTGTCGTCGGTCAAAGTCACCGCAATGGTGGGACAATAGGGCTTCGTCCCCCACCAGACCGATCCCGTGAGGAGAAAAGATGATTGAACTGCCTTTCGCCCGCGAGGAGTATCAACAGCGGCTCGGAAAAATTCGAGCCGAGATGGCCAGGCGCGGCATCGAGCTCCTGATCGTCAACGACGTGGCCAATCAGCATTACATCACCGGCTATGACGGCTGGTCGTTCTACACGCCGCAGGTGGTGCTTGTGCCGATCGAGGATGCCGAGCCTGTCTGGATCGGCCGCGCCATGGATGCGGCGGGTGGCCTGCTGACGGCCTGGATGAAGCCCGAGAACGTGGTGGGCTTTCCGGAAGACCACGTCCAGCGCGCCGACCGTCATCCGATGGACTGGATCGCGGCATGGATCGTCGGCAAGGGCTGGGGCGGTCGCCATATCGGCATCGAGCTCGAGGCCATTACTTCTCGCCGAAGGCGCATGCGAGGCTCGTCGCCGGGCTCCCAGATGCGAAATGGCACGACGCCGATCTGCTCGTGAACTGGATCCGCGCGGTGAAATCGGCGCCGGAAGTCGCCTATCTGCGCAACGCGTCGAGGCTGGCCGAGGCTGCGGTCGCGCGGGCCTACGAGGTCATCGCGCCGGGCGTGCGGGAGTGCGACGCGATTGCTTCCATCCAGGCGGCGCAGATCGCCGGCAGCCCGGATTTCGCCGGCGATATCACGGCGCTGCCGCCGACGATCCTCGGCGGCGAGAATGCGTCCGCGCCGCATATCATGTGGAGCGACAGACGGTTCGGCAAGGACGAAACGATTGCGCTCGAGCTGGCCGGCGTCTGCCGCCGCTATGCGGCGGGGCTCGCCAGGACGATGCAACTAGGCAAGACGCCAATCCGCGTCGCGGACACGGCAAAGGCTGTTATCGAGGGCATGGATGCGGTGCTCGACGCCGCCCGTCCGGGCACGACCGCGGAAGCGGTCGAAGCTGCCTGGCGCAAGGTCATAGAGCGCCACGGGCTGAAGAAGGAATCGCGCATCGGCTATTCCATCGGCGTTGCCTATCCGCCGGATTGGGGCGAGCACACGATCAGCCTCAGACCCGGCGACAAGACGGTGCTGCAACCGGGCAATGTCGTTCACTCCATCCTGGGCATGTGGATGGACGGCTGGGGCATCGAGGTCAGCGAGACCATCCTGGTGACCGAGACCGGCAACGAGACGCTGACGAAGTTCCCGCGGGATATTCATGTCAAATCCTGATCGGCCGTCTTCAGCAAGCCGTACCGCGCCCGATATCGATGCCAGGATTCTCGACCGGATGATCGAGATCCGACGCCATCTGCATCGCCATCCCGAGTTGTCGAACCGAGAAGCGGGCACGCAGCGTTATTTGCGCGAGATGATTGCAAAGGAAGGGATCACCGAGATTCGCGACGTCGCCGGCTATGGACTTGCGGTCGATATTGTCGGCACCGGCAGGCCCTCGAACCGTAAGGTGGCCATTCGCGCAGACATCGACGCCTTGCCGATCGAAGAGGAATCCGGCGTCGACTTTGCATCTGAAAATCCGGGCGTGATGCATGCCTGCGGCCATGATGCCCACGCCGCGATGGGCTTTGCGGTGGCCGCGCACCTGCACCGCTCGCGCGACAGTTTCGGCGGAACTGTCCGCCTCATCTTCCAACCAGCCGAGGAAGATGAACCGTCAGGCGGCAAACGGTTGGTCGAAGAGGGGCTTCTCGACGACATCGATGCCGCGATCTGCGTCCACGTCGATCCGTATACGCCTTCCGGCAAGGTCGCTGTCGGTTCCGGTCCCTATACCTTGGCGTGCGACACGTTCGATGTGCTGGTCACCGGCTCGGCGGCGCATGCCGCAAAACCCTATGAAGGTGTCGACGCTCTGACTGTCGCCTGCTCGATGGTGGGCGAGCTGCAGAAGATCGTCTCGCGCGAGACCGACCCTTACGATCCGCTGGTCATCTCGGTGACCGCCATCAATGGCGGCAATGCCTACAACGTGACCGCCGGCAAGGTCGCGTTCAAGGGCACGATACGCAGCGCCAGCGGCGCCACCCGTGAGCGTGCCTGGCGCCGGCTTCGCGAGGTGCTGGAGGGAGTGGCGTCCAGCCATGGCGCCAGCGTGCGGGTCGACCTGCATCGAGGCGAGCCCGGCGTTGTCAACGATGCCGAGATGGCTGCCTTGATCATGGCCGCCGCCAAGGCCAGCATCGGCGCGGACAATGCGCTCAACATGCCTGGATGGAGCATTGCCGACGACTTCGGTTACTGCAGCGAGAAACGCCCATCGGTCTATTTCCGGCTCGGCATCCGCAATGAGGAGGTCGGATCAGTCTATCCGCTTCACCATTCCAGGTTCCGCGTCGACGAGGCGGCGTTGAAGAACGGCGTTCTTACTCTGGTGTCGGCGGCAGCGATGTACCTGGCCGGCCAGGAGAATCCAGGCGCTTATCCAATTCGCGGACGCCGGATCAGCCGGTCAGAGATATTGCGCGACCTTCTTGCCGACGGTCAGGAAGCGCAGCGGGTCGACCGCCTCGCCGTCGTGGCGCACCTCGTAATGAAGGTGCGGGCCGGTCGAGCGGCCGCTGCTGCCGGTCTTGCCGATGACGTCGCCGGCGGCAAGCTTCTGACCGACGGTCACATCGATCTCGCTCAGATGCCCGTAGCGTGTCGCAAAGCCGTTGCCATGGTCGACCTCGACCATGCGACCGTAGCCGCCGGCCCAGCCTGCCCTGGTGACGATGCCGGCGGCCGTGACCTTGGCCGGCATGCCGATCGGTGCCCTAAAATCCATTCCGGTGTGCAGGGCGGCGGTGCCCAGGATCGGGTCGGTGCGCACGCCGAATGGGCTGGTCACCGGATGGCCAGGGGCGGGATTGGTGAGCGGCAGCTTGCGCGCCTCCTTCTTGACCTGGTCGAGCGCATCGAGCGCTTCGTCCAACTCCTTGACCTTGCTGTCGAAGGCCATCGATGGATCGAGCGGCACAAGCGGGCCGCCGACATCGCTCTTGCCAAGCTCGCTGTCGACCGGCAGGCCCGCCGCTTCCAGCGCCTGGGCGATAACATCGGCATTCTTATAGGCGCTGTCAGCAAGGGTGGTGATGCGCGAAAGCTGCTGGTTTTCGATGGATTTCAGCGACGCATTGATCGAGACGAACAGCTTGTCGGCGCGGTCGGCGGCCGTTTCACCGTCGAGCGGATCGGACCTCGTCGACCAGAGCGAGAAGGGCTTGGTGTCGCCGGCGTCCAAGGATGCGACCGAGTAGGTCGGCGCCTGCGAGAGGCTGCCGGTGATCTCGGCGTGCTCGCCAGGCTTGGGTGCTGCGGGATTTGCCGCGGGCGCGTCGCCGACCTCGCTCTCGGCGCGCTCGAGGATCGGGCCGAGCCGCCCGTGGCGCTCGCTGAGCTGGGTCTGCCTGGCCAAGAGCTCGCTGACCTTGGTTTCCATCAGCTGCTGGTCGAGAAGCTGGCGGCTGGTGATGCGGTCGACCTGGGCACGAAGGGCCGAGATGCGATCCTCATAGGCTTGCTGCATGCGCGCCTGCCTCGCCGTCGTGGCGCCGATCAGGTCGTCGCGCAACACCAGATAGGACGTGGCAAGCAGATAGCCGATCGCGATCGCCGCCAGGGCCGAGCCGAGGAAGGCGGCAAGCCAGGGGCGGATGGTGAAATGCCTTATCTCGTTGCCGCGGGCGATGATGACCGTGTGCGGTTCCTTGCGCCTGCCGAAGACAGCTGACTGACCGGTTGGTTTCACGGGGACCAGGCTTTCGTTACGGGACAAACGACAAGCCTGATTACACATTATTAGGGTTAACAAAGCTTTGCCGTGTCGACTGCACGGCGCCGAATGCACGCAGCGCGGGCAAGAGGTTGCGCGAACCCCCAGGACGTGCAATGCGGCGAAATCCTTGGCGATGAACACCAATGTTCTTCCAGGAGCAGCCTGGTGGCTCGCAAAGCAAGGCTCGGGTTTCTTAACTGTCTTCGATTGCGTTTAGTTGACGTTTTTCGAGTAAAGGCGTGTTGGTGTTTGGGATTCACCGTGGCGGTAGGAATGCTGGACGATCTGGTTGGCAATATCCTCGACAAGATTTCGGGCACCAGTCTGCTGGCGACCGGGCTTTTGCTGTTGACCGCCTTTGTCAGCGCGCTTGTGGCCTATTGGCGCACGGTCGAGGAGAAGAGCTGGAAGGAGTTCTTCGAGTTCGTCATCCCGCACGAGGTCATCACCCATCCCTCCGCGAAGGCCGACCTTCTGTTCTGGGTCACGAAGAAGGCCCTGATGCCTTTCCTGATGCTGCCCGCCGGAATCGTCTTTGTCACGGCGGTGGGGTATGGGACCAACTGGCTGTTTTCGACATTGTTCCACTTCCAGGCGCCTCTGACGGAGGGGCCGGCAGGGCCGATGACGGTTCTGATCTTCACCGTCAGCATGCTCCTCGCCTACGACATTTCCTATTATCTCTATCACGTCGCCCAGCATCGCTATCCGCTGCTTTGGGAACTGCACAAGGTGCATCACTCGGCCGAGGTGATGGTCGGGATCACCAAGGACCGGGTCCATCCGCTCGACGAGTTGATGAACCGAGCCTGGGACGGCATCATCGTGGGGCTCTGCTTCGGCATCTGGTCGCTGATTTCGCTGAATCTTGTCGAACTGACCGTTTTTGGCGTCAACGTCTATGTCATGCGTAACATCCTGATGATGGATTTCGTCAGGCACACGCATTTCAAGATCTCGTTCGGCCCGCTCAACAATTTGATTCTGTGTCCTCACTGGCATCAGTTGCATCACAGCGTCGATCCGCGCCACTACGACAAGAACTTCGGGCTGCTCTTCTCGTTCTGGGACCGGCTCTTCGGAACAATGTGTGTGCCGAGGCCTGACGAGGACTTCAAGTTCGGGCTGGTCGACCGCGATGTGCGCGACTATCAGTCGCTCGCAGGCCTCTACGTCATGCCCCTGAAGCGGATGTGGGGACATATCGCCAGGCGCATCAGGCCCGGAAAGCCACGGTCACGCACCTCGCGAGCGTCGGAGGGGACACGGCCATGAACGCCCCTGTTGTGCTCGCAATCCCGCGGATACGCACCTTCGAAGTCGTGACATCGGCGGCGCGCCTGGCCGAGATCGCACCAGCCTGGAGCGCGCTCTGGCAGCGGGCTGGTGGGCTTGTCTTCCAGCATCCGGACTGGATCGCGGCCTGGTGGCGCACCACCCCGCAGCAGGAGCGGCGCGCGCTCAGGATTGGGCTTGCCTGGAACGGCGACCGGCTCGATGGCGTGATAGCGCTAGCGACCTTCACGCGTTCAGGCATCCGCATACTCGAATGGGCGGCGAAGGATCACAGTGACTATGGCGACGCGCTGGTTGCACCCGACAGCGACCCGCGGGCGATCTCCCGCCTCTGGCAATATGTTTTTGACCAGGGTGGCTTCGACCTGATCTATCTCAACCGCCTGCTACCGGATGCCGGTGTTCATGCCCTGCTGGAACCGGCTCAAGGCAAGGCGCTTCGGCCCAATCACCGCACTGAAATCAGCTATCGTGTCGCTGGCTCCTGGCAGCGTGGGGCGGAATGGTTCGAGACGTTGTCCAAGAAGGGCCGGCAGAACTATCGTCGAGGCCGCAAGTTCATGGAAGAAAGCGGTGCATTGCGTTTCCGGCTGCTGGATGCGGCGGAGCCGCGCGAGCCGGTGCTCGAGCGCGTCGCGACGTTGAAGCGCCTCTGGCTCGCTCGCCATGGTCGTGCCTCGGATCTGTTCGATAGGGGCTCGCCGGTTCTCGCCGCGCTTACCTCGGTGCTGGCCGACCTAGGGCTGTTGCGCATCTTCGTGCTGGAGCTTGACGACACGATCGTCGCCGTCTCGATCAATTTCGAGCAGCACGGTGCGATGATGGCTTTTGTGACCACCTATGATCCCGAATACGAGCGCGCCTCGCCGGGCATGGTGCTGATGATGGACTATATCCAATGGTCGTTCGACCGTGGCCTTGCCACCATTGATTTTCTCTGCGGCGGCGAGGATTTCAAGCGGCGCTTCGCCACGCAATCAGTCACTCTGTCGACCATGATGGGCGCGCGCGGCTTGCGCGGCCATCTTGCCGCGCTGGCCGATCAAGTGAGCCACGTTTCGAAATCATGGAGGACGCGGCGGCAGCCGAAGGCCGAGCCACCTGACGAGTAACGAACATAATCGTCGATTGCTTTGGTGGGCTTTGCCGACGCTTAGAGCGCGCGAACGGCTTCCAGCACGGATTCGGCATGGCCCTTGACGCGGACCTGGCGCCAAATGCGGGCGATGCGCCCGTCCTTGCCGATCAGAAAGGTGGCGCGCTCGACGCCCATATATTTGCGCCCGTACATCGTCTTCTCGACCCACAAATGATAGGCCTCGATCACCTTGCGCTGCTCGTCGGCGACGAGATCGACGGTGAGATCGTGCTTCGCCTTGAATTTGTCGTGTTTCTTGACGTTATCGGGAGACAGCCCGATCACCACGGCGCCGGCCTTCTCGAACTCGGGCTTCAATTTCGAGAAGCCGATCGCCTCGTTGGTGCAGCTTGTGGTGTCGTCCTGCGGGTAGAAGTAAAGTACAATGAGCTTGCCCCGGAACGCGTCGAGGCTGAGCGAGCCGCCGCCGTCACGCGGAAGATCGAATTGGGGCGCTGCGTCGCCCACCTCGAGATCAGCCATATCAATGCCCTTGTTGGCGGTTACGCGCGGGAAAGCATCGATATAACGTGAGGGGGGATTCGTCCATGACGAGTTCGTCACAACGGAAGATTGCTTGGATCAGGAAGACCCGCAGCACGAGAAGATCAGGTTCAGGCGTGACGAGATCACCGACCTGGCGAAGCTCCCGTCCGCTTGCAGCGTGCCGCCGCTTGGCCGCGCGGTGGTGCGGCGACGCTTCCGCATCTTCGGCCGCTTGTTTGCCGGACTTTGCGCGCTCATGCTACTGGCGGCGGCGGGCGTCTATGTGCTCGGAGCCTCGGGCATCGGCACGGAACGGCTCCGCGCCGAGGCGGAGACCGCCATCGAGAAGCTGGCAGGCGTCGATGTCAATGTCACTGTCGGCGCGGCGCGGCTGACGCTGGACGGATCGAGTTTCGTCGCCCTGCAGGTGAACGATGTCAGCCTCAAGACTGCCGACGGCAAGCCGATGGCCGAAATCGGGCGCGTGCGCTTCGGCATGCGCCTCCTGCCGCTGCTTTCAGGCGATGTCAGACTGACCAGCGCCAAATTTTCCAATGCACGCATCGTCGTGGCCGCCATGCCTTCGGGCGGCGGCGACTGGACGGCTGCGCTGCGCAACGAGAATGGGCTTGTCGACCCAGAGAAAGTGTCGGCGGCGGTGTTCGCCAGCGTCAACGATGCGCTTGATGCCGTGCGCGAGGACTCGATGCGCCAGATCGATTTGCGCAACGTCGAGTTCGAACTGGCGGATACCGGGCTGGTCAAGCGTGTGACCGTCACCTCGGCAACCGTCGCGCAGACAGGTACGGGGCGCATGCAGTTCTCCTACGATGCCGATGTCGACGGCCGGCACGCGACCTTGATGGCCTCGGCGACTCGCGATGCGACGGCAAGGCGCATTTCGTCGCTGGACGCCAATCTTGAGATAGAGGGCCCCTCACGCGGGGACAATTCTACAGAGATCGCCCAGGCGGACAATGGCGCCAAACTGGGCTCGATTGCGCTGAAGCTTTCGGGCTCGCAAGCGTCGGGCGACAGCCCGTCGCGCCTGGCGGCCTCGCTCTCGCTTGCCGGTTCCGTGGTCGACCTGGACGAACGCGGGCTGCTGCCTGTCGATGTCCATGCCGATGCCACGCTGATGGCCGGCTCGAACAAGATCTCGGTCGACCGGCTGCTGATCAAGAACGGTCGCTCCAGCTTCGACTTTGCCGGGTCGATCGGACCGAAGCCGGCGGCTGCCGGAGAGGAGCCCGCATACCGCTACGACCTCACCAGCGACGGCTCGACGCTGGCGCCCTCGGAATCGCCCGAACCGGCGCTTCAGTTCCTGGCCCGCGTCGCGGGCGTCTATCAACCGAAGAGCCGTAAGCTCGTCGCCGAGCAGATCGGCGTCCGCTCCGGCGGAGCAGGTGAAGTCTTGGGCGCGGCCACAGTCGCCTTCGTCGACAATGGTCCGCCAGGAGTATCGCTGTCACTCAACGTTCACGAAATGCCGGTCTCGCATGTGAAGCAATTGTGGCCATGGTTCTCGGCCCGCAATGCGCGGCTTTGGGTGCTGGGCAACCTGTTCGGCGGCACGGTTACCGATGCCAACCTGCAGTTTCAGGTCGCGCCTGGGCGCCTGCACAACGGGGTGCCGCTCACCGGCGACGAAGTGTTCGGCCGTTTCCAGATCGAAGGCTCGCGCTTCGATACCGCCGGGCGCATCCCGCCGGTCCGCGACGCCGTCGGCGTCGTCGCCTTCCACGGCAACGATGTCGATATCGCGCTCTCCTCGGGCAGTGTCTACATGCCGAGCGGCCGCACCGTGGCGGCAAGCGGCGGCACGCTGACGATCAAGAACGCGAACCTGCCGATTGTGGTCGGCGGGCTCGACATTGACGTCGCGGGTGAGGCGCCGGCGATCGCCGAGCTTGCCTCCTATGAGCCGATCAATGCCATGCGCCATGTCGGGCTGGCGCCCGAGGACCTGTCCGGCACCGTTACCGGCCACGTCAGGGCGGACATCCCGCTGACGAAGGGGATGGACACCTCGAAGCTCGATTGGCTGGTTTCCCTCGACTATCAGGACCTGTCGCTCGCCAGGCCCTTCGAAGACCAGACCGTGACCGGGGCGAACGGCTCGATAACTGTTGGGCCAACGCAGGCGGTGATTTCGGCGGCGGCGAAGCTCAACGGCATTCCGGCCGAGCTCGATCTGGTCGAGCCGCTTGCCGATGACGGGCCGGCGCGAAGCCGCAAGGTCACGCTGGTTCTTGACGACAAGACGCGCAACGCCAGCATGCCAGGCCTGTCGGACCTGCTCTCGGGAACCATCAAGGTGGCGATCGACAAGAGCGGCGAGGGCGCCCAGCAGGTCTCGGCGGACCTGACCAATGCCAGACTCGACATTCCCTGGGCAGGCTGGAGTAAGGGTGCCGGCATTCCGGCCAAGGTCGCTTTCAACATGGCAAGGTCCGGCAGCACCACCACGCTGTCGGATTTCGCTCTCGACGGAAAGAGCTTTTCGATCGACGGCGATGTGACGCTGGTCAACGGCGCGTTGTCCGCGGCCCGCTTCAGCAAAGTTGCGTTGAACCGAGGCGACGACGTTGCCGTTTCGGTTAAGCGCGCCGGCAAGAGCTACGCCGTCGACGTCAGCGGCGCGTCGCTCGACGCCCGCTCGCTGATCAAGCAGTTTACCTCCGATGTCGACACTGCCACCAAGGGCGCCGGCAGCAACGCGATCTCGGTGAGCGCCGATGTGACATCGCTGACCGGTTTCCACGACGAGGTGCTTTCCAATCTGAAGCTCGAATACAGCGCGGCCGGATCGCGCGTGAACGGGCTCAATGTCAGCGCCGCGGCAAGCTCGGGCGCCCCGATTACGATCAATAACACCGCCAGCGAAGGGGGCCGGGTGCTCAGGGTGAAGTCGGCCGATGCCGGCGCGATCCTGCGTTTCCTCAACGTCTACGAACATATGGAAGGCGGCGCGATCACGCTGTCGCTCTCGGGCGCCGCCGACGGGCCGATGAAGGGACAGGTGGATGCCCGCAACTTCTATGTCGTCAACGAGCCCAAGCTCGCCTCGATCGTATCGACCACGCCGGCCGGCGATACACGCAGCCTGAACGAGGCCGTCAAAGGCAACATCGATACGTCCAGGGTGCAGTTCGAGCGCGGCTTCGCCGAGATCGACAAGGGTTCCGGCTATCTGAGGCTGGCGAACGGGCTGCTGCGCGGTCCACGTATTGGCACCACCTTCCAGGGAACGCTCTACGATCCGAACAACAACATGGACATGACCGGGACCTTCATGCCGGTCTACGGCCTGAACCGCATCTTTGGCGAATTGCCGCTGTTCGGGCCGCTGCTCGGCAACGGTCGCGACCGTGGCCTGATCGGCGTCACCTACCGGCTGCGCGGCAATGCCAACAAGCCGACCCTCAACATCAATCCGCTGTCCGTGGTGGCGCCCGGGATATTCCGCTCGATCTTCGAGTACCGGTAATCTTGATCCCGTAAGCGGTCTCCGGTTGTGGGGAAGGATGGCGATCGAGAAGGCGCGCCGATCAGCTCGGCCGCACCAGCACGTGCTTCTTCTTGCCGAGCGAGAGCTTCACTACGCCTTCCGGGCCGAGGTCCTGAAGCGTGACGACGCGCCGGTCGTCAGTCAGCGGTTGGTCGTTGACGCGCACGGCGCCGCCCTGGATATGGCGGCGCGCTTCGCCGTTCGAGGCGGCCAGCCCGGCTGCGACGAACAGCGCCAGGATGCCGATCCCGGCTTCGAGGTCCGATCTGGCGACTTCGACCTTGGGCAGCGTGTCGGCGAGCGCGCCTTCCTCGAAAGTCTTGCGCGCCGTCTCGCTTGCCGTCTCGGCCGCCTCGCGGCCGTGCAGCATGGCCGTGATCTCGGTGGCGAGGATTTTCTTCGCTTCGTTGATTTCCGAGCCGCCGAGCTTTTCCAGCCGCGCCACCTCATCCAGCGGCAACGTCGTGTAGAGCTTCAGGAAGCGGCCGACGTCGGCATCCTCGGTGTTGCGCCAGTACTGCCAGAACTCGTAGGGGCTCAGCATGTCGCCGTCGAGCCAGACCGCACCCGAGGCCGATTTGCCCATCTTGGCGCCCGACGAGGTGGTGAGCAGCGGGGTGGTCATGGCGAAGAGCTGCACGCCCTCCATGCGGTGGCCCAGGTCGATGCCGTTGACAATGTTGCCCCACTGGTCCGAGCCACCCATCTGCAGCCGGCAGCCGACGCGCTTGTAGAGCTCGACGAAATCGTAGGCCTGCAGGATCATGTAGTTGAATTCGAGGAAGGACAGCGACTGCTCGCGGTCGAGCCTGAGCTTCACGGAATCGAAGGCCAGCATGCGGTTGACGGAGAAATGCCGGCCCACATCGCGCAGGAAATTGACGTAGTTGATCTGCATCAGCCAATCGGCATTGTTGATCATGAGCGCGTCGCCGGGGCCGTCGCCGAATTTCAGGTAAGGCGAGAAATTGCGGCGGATGCCGACGAGATTGTCTTCGATGTCCTGCGGTGTCAGCAGCTTGCGCGCCTCGTCCTTGAACGACGGATCGCCGATCATCGTGGTGCCGCCGCCCATCAGCGCGATCGGCCGGTGGCCGGTCTGCTGCAGCCAGTGCAGCATCATGATCTGGATCAACGATCCCGCATGCAGGCTCTTGGCTGTGGCGTCGAAGCCGATATAGGCGCTGACAATTTCCGTGGCGAAGAGCTTGTCGAGGCCGGATTCGTCCGAGATCTGGTGGATGAAGCCGCGCTCGCTCATGATGCGCAGGAAATCGGATTTGAAGGCGTGCATGTTCTCTTCCTGGAGATTGCCGGGCACCAAGACCAAGCTGGATATGAAGGCGCGCGTTTAGCATCCAACCGCCGTTAGCAAAAGTGGTTTCCAGTTTCGCGTCCGATCGCGCGGGCCCCGGCGTATCCTTGCTTCACCCATCTTGCTGGCGTAATGGAGGCGCCGCGCAAAGACAGGCGCCCACGCGCCGCCACGGGGCTATCCCGCAGTTTCAGATCGGACGAGCTCCCGCGATGAACAGGAACTATCTCTTCCTCTTTCTGTTCAGCATCGTCATGACCTTCGCCGGTCTGGCCAGCCTGCCGCCGGTGGATCGCGATGAATCCCGCTTCGTCCAGGCGACCAAGCAGATGGTCGAGACAGGCGACTACGTCGACATTCGCCTTCAGGACGTCACGCGATACAAGAAGCCGATCGGCATCTACTGGCTGCAGTCGGCGGCGGTGGCGCTGAGCGGCGAGGGGGCCGCGGCGCCGATCTGGGTCTATCGCCTGGTCTCGATGCTGGGCATCGCGATCGCGGTGGTCGGCATCGGCTGGACCGGAACAAAACTCTTCGGCGCCAATGCCGGGCTGGCCGCTGGCCTGATGATGGCGGCGATCTTCGCCACCGCCTTCGAAGGGCGCGACGCCAAGACCGACGCCATGCTTCTCGCCTGCTGCGTGATCGCGCAGGGCGCGCTGGCGCAGGTTTATCTGGCCGCCAAGCGCAACGAGCCGGTTCCCGGGCACCTGCCCTGGATCTTCTGGATCGCGCAAGGCTTGGGCATCCTGATCAAGGGTCCAGTTTCGCCGTTGCTGTCTCTGCTGACGGCAGCGGTCCTCTTTGCCTTCGATCGCGATTGGCGCTGGCTCACCAAGATGAAGCTGGCGCGCGGCGTGGCGATGGTGCTCTTGATCGTGCTGCCGTGGCTCGTCCTCATCACCTGGAAGAGCGGCGGCGCCTTCTTCCAGGAAGCGGTTGGGAAGGACATGCTGAACAAGGTCGCGCAGGGCGAGGAATCGCACGGCCTGCCGCCCGGCTTCTACATGCTGACTTATTCGCTGTTCATGTGGCCATTCGGATTGATCGCGGTCGGCGCCGGGCTGCAGGCGATCAACCGGTTCTGGGACGATCCGCGCCTGCGCTTTTGCCTGGCCTGGTACATCCCGTTCTGGCTGCTCTTCGAGGCAATCCCGACCAAGCTGCCGCATTACGTGATGCCGGCCTATCCGGGCATGGCGCTGTTGATCGGCTGGCTGCTCACTCTGCCGGCGGACCAGGCCAACGCGCCACTGAAGCGCTGGCAGACATGGCTGTGGTGGGCGACCGCCTTCGGCCTTGCAGTGGTGGCGATCAGCCTTGCCGTGGTCTGCGTCGGCGCGCCGCTTTATCTTGCCCAGACCTTCTCCTGGTGGAGCATACCGGCGGCGGTCTCCGCTCTCGTCACCGGCTATCTTGCTTTCCCGCGGCAATTGCAGGTGCCGCTTCCGCGCATCGCCGCAATCGCGGTCGGCGCCGGAATCACCTTCAGCCTGCTGTTCGGCGTCATCGCGCCGTCGCTGAAGCCGATCTGGCTTAGCTCGGCCATCAAGGCTGCGGTCGACGCCAACCGGCTTTGCGACACAACCGTGCTTGCCTCGGCGAAGTTTCAGGAGCCCAGCCTGGTCTTCCTGGTCGGCACCAAGACCTTGCTCACCGACGTCGAGGGCGTGGCGCGGCATCTGCTCGACGATCCGTCCTGCGCGCTTGGGCTGGCGCCGATCAAGGACGAGCAGAAGCTTGCCGATGTCCTGGCCGCCCAGGGCAAGTCGGCCAAGCGCCTGACCGAGATCGACGGCATCAACTATTCGTCAGGAGACAAGCTGTCGCTCGGGCTTTACCGGGTGGCGCCGTGATGAATAGCGTCCGATATCGAATGCCTCTATAGACTCGCGCTATAGCCATGTCCGCCGCGCCCCTTGCCCTTTACCGCCGCTCGCTCGGCAATTTCCGCGACACGATCTCGATCGTGATGCGGCGCTTTGCCGTGCGGCCGGCGCGCTATCCGCGAATTCTATGGAGCGTCTGGCTCATAGCCTGGGCGCTGCTTACCGTGGCGGTCTTCCTGCGCCTCGACGCCGGGGCGGGCGAGATGCGCGGGGAATGGTCACCCGGCTTCGTGCGCTTCACCGATTTCTTCACGCAATTCGGCCTCGGCGGCTGGTATCTCATCCCGGCGGCGCTTTGCCTCGTCGCCGCCAATTTGACGGATTGGCGCGGCCTTTCCCGGCAGCGTCGGATGCTGGTCTACAACTGGACCTGCTTCGCCTTCCTGGTGCTCTGCGCCGCCGGTCTGTCCGGTCTTGCGGTGAACCTGTTGAAATACGGCATCGGCCGCGCCCGGCCGCTCTATTTCAACGATTTCGGCGTCCTGTCGCTGCATCCCTTCGCCATGGACGCGCGCTTTGCCGGCTTTCCGTCCGGCCATGCCACGACAATGGGAGCGGTCTTCGGCATCCTGCTGCTCTTGTTCCCGCGGCGCTGGTATATCGCGCTGGCGGTCACCGCCTGCATCGCCTCGACCCGCGTCTTCGTCGGCGCGCATTATCCGAGCGACACGGTCGCGGGCTTCGGCCTCGGGCTGGCGTTTGCAGTGGTGTCGGGGCTGGTGTTCGCCCGGCTCGGTTTCATCTTCGGCCAGACAAGCTCGAAGCTGCCGGTGCGCAAGCGGACATTCCGGCTGGCACCCTTCCGTGCGCCGAGACACAGGGTTTCGATGGCCGGCGAAAACGGTGAGTTAGGCGCCGACCGGACGCCAACCCATTAAAGCTCTTCGACTGTACAACTGTCCCGCTTAGCGCAGGCGCTTCGGCCTCGGATCGGCGAGCTCGCCGGCCAGGCGCCGGTCGAGATAGTCGGCGCATTCATGGATCAGCAACTCGGCGTCATTAGCGAAGAAGTGGTTGGCGCCGGGCAATGTCTTCTGGGTGATGGTGATGCCCTTCTGCGTATGCAGCTTGTCGACCAGGCCCTGCACGTCCTTGGGCGGAGCCACCTTGTCCGCATCGCCATGAATGATCAGGCCGGATGACGGGCAGGGCGCCAGGAATGAGAAATCATAGGTGTTGGGCTGCGGCGCGACCGAGATGAAACCCTCGATCTCGGGCCGGCGCATCAGAAGCTGCATGCCGATCCACGAGCCAAACGAATAGCCGGCGACCCAGCAGCTCTTGGAATCCGGATGCAGCGACTGCACCCAGTCGAGCGCCGCGGCCGCGTCCGACAATTCGCCGGTGCCGTGGTCGAATTCGCCCTGGCTGCGACCGATCCCGCGGAAATTGAAACGCAGCACGGTGAAATCGCGCTTCTGGAACATGTAGAAGAGGTCGTAGACGATCTTGTTGTTCATCGTGCCGCCGAATTGCGGGTGCGGATGCAGCACGATGGCGATCGGGGCGCTCTTTTCCTTGGAGGGCTGATAGCGTCCCTCCAGGCGACCAGCCGGACCGGCGAAAATGACCTCAGGCATAAAATACTCCACGTGGCATATGAATGCGCTAGCCCGGAACTCTTTCGGCCCTAACTGTCCTGCGGCCCCAAACCTTCCGTGGCCTTGACGCCGGGCGAGCGTCTTCCTAGAAGCTAGTTTAGAATTGTTCAAAACTGGGAGGCCGAAACCCGATGGTCCGGCCGCCCGCGCCGCAAGCCGGGTAAATAGGACGGCTTGCCTTGCAATTTCAAGGAAATAACGCGCTATCCTCGCGGGATAGTTGGCGGAAGGACGAACTGAGCGAAAATGGCCGCAACCCGCGCCTATCTCGACTACAACGCCAGCGCGCCGCTCATTGCGGAAGCGCGGGCGGCGATGGTCGCCGCGCTCGATGCCGCCAATCCGTCATCAGTCCATACTGAAGGACGTGCCTCGCGCCGACTGGTCGAGGACGCGCGCCGCGACGTGGCGCGACTGGTCAACGCCAGGCCCGAACATGTCGTCTTCACCTCCGGCGCCACCGAAGCGGCCTCGACGCTGCTTACGCTCGACTGGCAGATGGGGCGCGGCGCCATCCGTATGAGCCACCTTTACGTCTCGGCGGCCGACCATCCCTGCGTCCTGAATGGCGGGCGCTTCGCGCCGGCGCAGGTGACGAGGATCGGGGTCGACAGCAACGGCATCGCCGATCTCGAGGCGCTTGCCGCCGCGCTCGCCCAGCATGACAAGGCGGCCGGCTTGCCGCTGGTGGCGATCCATGCCGCCAACAACGAGACCGGCGTCGTCCAGCCGGTCGGCCGCATCGCCGAGATCGTCAAGGCCGCCGGCGGGGTTCTGGTGGTTGACGCCGTGCAGGCGGCCGGACGGATTCCGCTCGATATGTCAGCTCCTTATGCCGACTATCTGATCCTGTCCTCGCACAAGATCGGCGGTCCTAAGGGCGTTGGCGCGATCGTCGCCGCGTCCGACCTGATGATGCCGCGGCCGCTGGTCAATGGCGGCGGCCAGGAGAAGGGCCACCGCGCCGGCACGGAAAACGTCGCCGGGATTGCCGGTTTCGGCGCCGCCGCGCGGGCGGCACTTGCCGGCCTCGACGACATGGACGCCATTGCGCGCCGACGCGACGAGATCGAAGCCATCGTGACTGAACTGGCGCCGGACGCGGAAATCTTCGGAAATGGCGTTCAGAGGCTTGCCAACACGACATTCTTCGCTATTCCGGGCATCAAGGCCGAGACGGCGCAGATCGCTTTCGATCTTGCCGGCGTCGCTCTGTCGGCGGGCTCGGCCTGTTCGTCGGGAAAGGTTGGGCCAAGCCATGTGCTGAAGGCCATGGGCCGTGGCGACAGCCTGGGCGGGTTGCGCGTGTCGATCGGCCGCGCGACCGGCGCCGAGGAGATAGAGGCCTTCCGGGCCGCGCTGGCGGGCATTGTCGCGCGCCGTGCGGGCAAGGAAGAAGCCGCCTGAGGGCGGCGAAGACGAATTCAGGCCCTGCGGCCTGGTAGAGCCGTGCGTTTTGTCCTGGCCGGGTGAATTTCCGGCGGAAACGCACTATATGGAGCTTACTCCGTTGCGCACCCCTGCTGGGATGCGACCACAGCGGTGCCATAGTTTGAAAACTGCCGGGCCTTGACCCCGGCGTGGATGGAGAACGCTTATGCCTGCTGTGCAGGAGACGATCGATCGAGTCCGAAAGATCGACGTCGACCAGTATAAATACGGATTCCAGACAGAGATCGAGATGGACAAGGCCCCCAAGGGCCTGAGCGAAGACATTATTCGCTTCATCTCGGCCAAGAAGAAGGAGCCGGACTGGATGCTGGAATGGCGCCTGGGGGCGTATCGCCGCTGGCTGACGCTGGAAGAGCCGACATGGGCGCGCGTGCACTATCCGAAGATCGACTTTCAGGACATCTATTACTACGCCGCGCCGAAGAGCACGCCGGGGCCGAAGTCGCTGAGCGAAGTCGACCCTGAACTGCTCAAGGTCTACGAAAAGCTCGGCATTCCGCTCAAGGAGCAGGAAATCCTGGCCGGCGTGCAGAAGCCCGCGGTAGCGGACGAGGAAGCGGAGATAGGCGACAACGTCTACAAATCCGGCCGCGTCGCGGTCGACGCCGTGTTCGATTCGGTTTCCGTGGTCACCACCTTCAAGGAAGAGCTCGCCAAGGCGGGCGTCATCTTCTGCTCGATCTCGGAAGCGATCCGCGAGCATCCGGAACTGGTGAAGAAGTACCTCGGTTCGGTCGTGCCGACCTCGGACAATTTCTACGCGACGCTGAATTCGGCCGTGTTCACCGACGGCTCCTTCGTCTTTGTCCCCAAGGGCGTTCGCTGCCCGATGGAACTGTCGACCTATTTCCGCATCAACGAGAAGAACACCGGCCAGTTCGAGCGCACGCTGATCATTGCCGAGGAGGGGGCTTACGTCTCCTATCTCGAAGGCTGCACGGCGCCGCAGCGCGACGAGAACCAGCTGCATGCGGCGGTGGTCGAACTGATCGCGCTCGACGATGCAGAGATCAAATATTCGACGGTGCAGAACTGGTATCCGGGCGATGCGGAGGGCAAGGGCGGCGTCTACAATTTCGTCACCAAGCGCGGCGATTGCCGAGGCGACCGTTCCAAGATCTCCTGGACGCAGGTCGAGACCGGCTCGGCCATCACCTGGAAATATCCGAGCTGCATTCTGCGCGGCGACGATTCCTCGGGCGAATTCTATTCGATCGCGGTGTCGAACGGCTACCAGCAGGTCGACAGCGGCACCAAGATGATCCATCTCGGCAAGAACACGTCGAGCCGTATTATCTCCAAGGGCATCGCAGCAGGCTTCTCGCAGAACACCTATCGCGGTCAGGTCTCGGCGCATCGCAAGGCGACCAACGCGCGCAACTTCACCAATTGCGATTCGCTGCTGATCGGCGACCAGTGCGGCGCGCACACCGTACCCTACATGGAAGCCAAGAATGCGACGGCGAAGTTCGAGCACGAGGCGACGACGTCGAAGATCTCCGAGGACCAGAAGTTCTACGTCATGCAGCGCGGCATCCCTGAAGAGGAAGCGATCGCGCTGATCGTCAACGGCTTCGTCAAGGACGTCATCCAGCAACTGCCGATGGAGTTTGCCGTCGAGGCGCAGAAGCTGATCGGCATCAGCCTCGAAGGCAGCGTCGGATGAACGGAGATAAATGGTTCAGGCCGAAGCGCCACGGCTATGGCGCGACACCCGACAATTGGAAAGGCTGGGCTTTCGTGGTCGCCTTGATCCTGATTGCTGCCGCGCTGTCGGTAGGTCTGATCAATCTCGGTGCGCCTGCTTGGCTGATCATCCTCGTCGTCATTGCCCTGACGGGCGCAACCATCCCGCTCATCAAGGCCAAGACGGACGGCGACTGGCGCTGGCGTTGGCATTGAATTTGGACGGATAGTTTTGGAACGGAACGAAAATGCTTGAGATCAAGAACCTCCACGCCCGCATCGTCGATGACGGCACCGAGATCATCCGTGGCCTGAACCTGACGGTGAAAGCCGGCGAGGTCGCGGCCATCATGGGGCCGAACGGCTCGGGCAAGTCGACGCTGTCCTATATCCTCGCCGGACGCGAGGACTATGAGGTCACCGAGGGCGACATCCTCTACAACGGCCAGTCGATCCTCGAAATGGATCCGGCCGAGCGCGCCACCGCCGGCATCTTCCTGGCCTTCCAGTATCCGATGGAGATACCGGGCGTGGCGACAATGGAATTCCTGAAAGTGGCGATGAACGAGCAGCGCAAGGCACGCGGCGAGGAGCCGCTGAAGGTTCCGGAGTTCCTGAAGCGCGTGAAGGAAGCGGCCGCCTCGCTCAGCATGGACATGAACATGCTGAAGCGGCCGCTCAATGTCGGCTTCTCCGGCGGCGAGAAGAAGCGTGCCGAGATCCTGCAGATGAAGCTGCTCGAGCCAAGACTCTGCGTGCTGGACGAGACCGATTCCGGTCTCGACATCGATGCGCTGAAGATCGTGTCGGACGGCGTCAACGCTTTGCGTTCGCCGGAGCGCGCCATCGTCGTCATCACCCACTACCAGCGCCTGCTGGAGCATATCGTGCCGGACTCGGTGCACGTGCTCTACAAGGGCCAGGTGATCAAGTCGGGTGACAAGTCGCTGGCGCTCGACCTCGAGGCCAACGGCTATGCCGGCGTGATCGGCGAAGCCGCGTGAGATGGGAGCGGTCGAGGCAAGAACGATGAACATGCACGCACAGCCCCAGCGGACCTTGGCCGAGACGGCGCTGATCGATGCCTTCGGCGAGCGGCTGTCGCAGCTGCCCGGCGACGGCGCGGTGATGGTCAAGCGCGACGACGCGATCGAGGCGATCAAGCACGGCCTGCCGACGCGGCGCGTCGAATCCTGGCACTATACGGACCTGCGCCGGCTGCTGACCTCGGTGCCGGCATTCGAAGCGGGCGCGGTTGTAAAGGCGCTTGCGCCGGTTCTTGAAGGGTCGGTCGTGCTTCCGGTGCTGAACGGCGTCTCCAACACCAAGCTGCCGGATATCGAAGGCGTCACCGTGCAGCGCCTGTCGGAGAAGCTGACCGACGGCAGCGTCGCGCCCGGGCTCGAACGCTATGGCGACGACGACGCGATCGGCGCGCTGAATACGGCTTTCGTGGCCGACGGCTTTTTCGTCGATATCGCCGACGGTGCCGAGTTGGAAAAGCCGGTCGAATTGCAGAACCTGCAGGCCGGCGGCCAGTCGCATGTGCGGCTCTTGGCGCGTGTCGGTGCTGGCGCCAAAGCGGTGATCGTGGAGCGCCAGACGGGTGAGGGCGACGAGGCGCTCGTCTCTTCGGTCAGCGAGCTCGTGGTCGGCGACGGTGCCGAGGTGACCTGGCTGATCGTGCAGGAGCAGCCGGAGACGGCCACGCATCTCGCCCAGTTCAAAGCGCATATCGGCAAGGACGCAAAGCTGACGCTCTTCGTAATGAACGCCGGCGGCAAGCTCGTTCGCCAGGAGGTCGTCGTCAGGACGACGGGCGAGGGCGCCGATTTCAAATTGCGCGGCATCAACCTTCTCGCCGGCGACACGCATACCGACACAACCATGGTGCTCGACCACGCCGTGCCGCACACGACCTCGACGGAAGTGATCCGCAACGTGGTGACAGGCAAGGCGCGCGGCGTCTTCCAGGGCCGCATCAACGTGCATCAATACGCGCAGAAGACCAACGCCAAGATGGCTTGCAACACGCTGCTTCTGTCGGACGACGGCGAGTTCTCGACCAAGCCGGAGCTAGAAATCTTCGCCGACGACGTTGTCTGCGGCCATGGCGCCACCGTCACCGAGATCGACCACAACCATCTGTTTTACCTGATGGCGCGCGGCATCGACGAGAAGTCGGCGCGAGGCCTGCTGGTGAAGGCGTTCGTCGCCGAAGTAATCGAGGAACTGGATGACGAGGCGCTGGTCGAAGCGCTCGAAGAGCGGCTCGACGGCTGGTTTTCGACGCACGGGTAGCGGCTTCCCCTTCCCCTTGTGGGAGAAGGTGGAGCGGCGCGCAGCGCCGAGACGAATGAGGGGTGCTGGACGGAGTGAGGCGGTGCCTCGAGAGAGCTTGTGATGGACCAGAAGATCGAAACCACCCCGTATGACGTCGAGGCGATCCGCCGCGACTTCCCGATCCTGTCGCGCCAGGTCTACGGCAAGCCGCTGGTCTATCTCGACAACGGCGCTTCGGCGCAGAAGCCGCAGGTGGTGCTCGACACCATCCAGCACGCCTATTCCCAGGAATATGCCAACGTCCATCGCGGCCTGCATTTCTTGTCGAACGCCGCGACCGATGCCTATGAGAACGCCCGCAAGTCGGTACAGCGGTTTTTGAATGCGCCGAGCACCGACAACATCGTCTTCACCTCCAACACCACCTCGGCGATCAATACGGTCGCCTATGGCTGGGGCATGCCTCGGATCGACGAGGGCGATGAGATCGTGCTGTCGATCATGGAGCACCACTCCAACATCGTGCCGTGGCATTTCATCCGCGAACGGCAGGGCGCCAAGCTGGTGTGGGTGCCGGTCGACGATCTCGGCGCCTTCCATATCGAGGAATTCGAGAAGCGGCTGACCAACCGCACCAAGTTGGTTGCCATCACGCATATGTCCAATGCGCTGGGCACGGTGACGCCGATCAAGGAGATCGTGCGGATCGCGCATTCGCATGGAATTCCCGTGCTCGTCGACGGCAGCCAGAGTGCGGTCCACATGCCGATCGACGTGCAGGACCTCGACTGCGATTTCTTCGTCTTCACTGGGCACAAGGTCTACGGCCCGTCGGGGATCGGCGTGCTCTATGGCAAGAAGGACAGGCTGGAAGAGATGCGGCCGTTCATGGGCGGCGGCGAGATGATCGAGGAGGTGACGGAAGACATCGTCACCTACAACGAGCCGCCGCACCGTTTCGAGGCAGGCACGCCGCCGATCGTGCAAGCGATCGGGCTGGGCGCGGCGTTGGACTACATGGAAAAGGTGGGCCGCGAGCGCATCGCAGCGCATGAAGCCGACCTCAAGACGTACGCGCATGAGCGGCTCAGGGCGATCAATTCTCTGCGCATCTTCGGCGACGCGCCTGGCAAGGGCGCCATCATCTCGTTCGAATTGCAGGGCATCCACGCGCATGACGTGTCGATGGTGATCGACCGGCAGG
Organism: Mesorhizobium sp. WSM4976; assembly: GCF_029625685.1. Lineage (NCBI taxonomy): Bacteria > Pseudomonadati > Pseudomonadota > Alphaproteobacteria > Hyphomicrobiales > Phyllobacteriaceae > Mesorhizobium > Mesorhizobium sp. WSM4976. The sequence goes on along the minus strand of NZ_JARTVT010000010.1, from coordinate 204,841 downwards.
GCGTTGCCGTCCGCGCCGGCACCCACTGCGCGCAGCCGCTGTTGAAACGCTTCGGCGTCACCTCCACATGCAGGGCATCGTTCGGCATGTATAATACCATGGCTGAAGTCGACGCTTTGGCCGAGGCGCTGGAAAAGGCGCGAAAGTTCTTCGGGTGATGATGATGAACGATGTGAGCGCGACCCAAGAGACTGCTCCGGAAACGGCTAGCAACGGCATCGTCTCCGCCTCGGAGATTCCCGCCGACGAGTTGGCGCGGCTGACCGATGACATCGTCTCGGCGCTGAAGACGGTCTACGACCCGGAAATCCCGGCGGACATCTACGAACTCGGCCTCGTCTATAAGATCGACATAGAGGACGACCGTTCGGTCAAGATCGACATGACGCTGACCGCGCCCGGCTGCCCGGTGGCGGGCGAGATGCCTGGATGGGTGGAGAACGCGGTCGGCGCCGTCGAGGGCGTGTCCGGCGTCGAGGTCAACATGGTGTTCGACCCGCCATGGACGCCCGACCGCATGTCGGAAGAGGCGCAGGTCGCGGTCGGGTGGTATTAGGCGAGCACAGGCTGGCGCACTTGCGCCAGTGGCAAAACTTCACCATTTTAGGTGAGAATCATTCGGCAGGCCTTGAACCTGCAGGGAATGGAGAAGGAAAAGCATGGGACGCTTTGCCGTCATCACGATGACCGAAAAGGCCGCCGACCGCGTGCGCGAGATCGTCGCAGCGCGCGACAACGCGCACGGCATCCGGCTCGGCATCAAGAAGGGTGGTTGCGCCGGTATGGAATACACCGTCGACCTGGTGACTGACCCGAACCCCAAGGACGATCACATCGAGCGCGACGGCGCGCATGTGTATGTCGCGCCGGAAGCCGCGCTCTTCCTGTTCGGCACCGAGATGGATTTCGAGCAGACGACGCTGCGCACCGGCTTCACATTCAAGAATCCGAACCAGAGCTCGGCCTGCGGCTGTGGCGAATCCGTTGAATTGAAGCCTGCCGACCTCAAGGCGCTTGCCGAGGCGCGCGCTTCGGCCTGACCAAGCCCGCCGGCGCTTCCGCTCAGTCCGGCAGCGCGGCAATAACGACCAGCTCAACAACAAGATCGGGCTGCGCCAGCGCAGCGACGCCGATCACTTCCGATGGCGGCGGGTTGTTGTAGCTGCAGTGCTTCGGGCAATGTTCGGCAAAGAATTCGTCCAGCACGTCCAGACGGAAGTTGGGCGAGCTGAGGACGCCGCCGGACGGAAACGGCCCTTTGACGTAGAACGTCACCTTGACCAGATGGTCGAGCGAGCTGCCAAGTTCCTCCAGATCGGACTTGATATTCGCAAGGATTTCGCGCCATTGCGTGGCCGCGTCACCCACGGCGCCGCCCTGATGTTTCGAGGGATCATAGTCGTCGACGGTGGCTGTGTTGCCGGAGAGAAAAACATATCCCTTCGCGCCCGAGACCACCGTCCCCTTGCCCCAAGGCATCAAACGATCGCCTTTGAATTTCTTGTGCGTCGTGAGGTTCATTTCTGCTCCTGTCGCCAGATGGTTGCCTTGACGCAATTCCGGGTGGAACACCGATGGGCGGTTTTGGTGGAATTGCTCTAATCAACCCACATGCCCGTGCGCTTGTGCCAGTCGGCGATTGATTCCTCTGGATAGACCTCGAAGACCTTGTCCTTCTTGCCGACCACTGGCTCGACCCAGTTCGCCTTGTATTTCAGCATCAGATGCACCTTTTCCGGTGGCTTCGGCAGGTCGGTGTCGATTGCCGAGGCGAAGGGATGGACAAGCTCCGGCCAGGTCGGGTCGTAGAGCCAGAGCGCCGAGCCGCATTTGCGGCAGAAATTGCGCTCGCCGGTCGAGACCTCGCAATGCGGATGCTCGTCATCCTCGATTTCGGCGCGATAGACGCCAATGCTGCGCTTGCCCGCGATTTTCAAGGTCTCGTAGTCGGCGCCGAGATTGATGGCGAAACCGCCGCCGCCCTGCTGCTTGCGGCAGATCGAGCAGTAGCAGAGCATAAACGGCACGGGCGTGTGGCTTTCCACCTCGAAGCGGACAGCGCCGCAGCGGCAGGAGCCTTTGAGCAGGACGGGCATGGCGGGAACTCCGATTCCAGGTTTCAACCTGTCAGCATGCTTTTGGTTGCGGCGATGACAAGGCCGATGACGGATGAGATGATCGCGCCATGGATAACACGCGACTTGAAGAACTGTTCGAAAGTCTTGGTCCGATCAGCATCCGCAAACTGTTCGGCGGCAAGGGTATCTATTGCGACGGCGTCATCGTCGCGGTGGTGGTGCGCGGCGAGCTGATGCTCAAGGCGGATGAGGAAACCATTCCGGTTTTCGAGGCCGCCGGCTGCGGCCAGTGGACCTACACCGGCTCGCGCCACGGCAAGGCGGTGGCGATGCCCTATTGGAGCGTTCCCGACCAGGCTTTCGACGATCCTGACGAGATGGCCGTGTGGGCGCGGCGGGCTTATGAGGCGGGACGGCGGGCGGGGAAATAGGCGCTACAGCGCCTTTGCTATCTCCGCCGCCAGCCGCGCATTGTTCTCGACCAGCGCTATATTCGTCTTGAGGCTGCGGCCGCCGGTGAGTTCCAGGATCTTCGACAAAAGGAATGGCGTCACCGCTTTGCCGCTGACGTTCTGCGCCTGGGCCGCCTTCTGCGCGGCCTCGATATAGCCGGCCATTTCGTCAGCCGGGATCTCGTCATTCTGCGGCACAGGGTTGGCGACCAGAATGCCGCCTCCCAGACCCAACGCCTGGCGCGTGCGGTAGAAATGGGCGATGTCCTCAGGCGCCTGCAGCGTCAGAGGCGCGCGGAAGGGCGACTGCCTGGACCAGAAGGCGGGCATCGTTTCGCTGCCATGGCCGATGACCGGCACGCCGCGTGTTTCGAGCACCTCCAACGTCTTTTCGATGTCGAGGATCGCCTTGGCGCCGGCCGAGACGACGATGACTGGCGTGCGCGCCAGCTCATCGAGATCGGCTGAGATGTCGAAGCTTTTTTCGGCGCCCTTGTGGACACCGCCGATGCCCCCGGTGGCGAACACCTTTATCCCGGCCATATGCGCGGCGATCATCGTCGCCGCGACCGTGGTGCCGCCCGTGCGCTCTTGAGCGACTGCGAAGCCGAGATCGGCGCGCGACAGCTTCATTGCGTCGCCGGTCATGGCGAGCGATTCGCGTTCGCCGTCGGAGAGGCCGATCTTGATGCGGCCGTCGACCACGGCGATCGTCGCCGGCACCGCGCCGCCCTCGATGATGATCTGCTCGACCTTGGCGGCCATCGCGCCATTGTCGGGGTAGGGCATGCCGTGGGTGATGATCGTCGATTCCAGCGCCACCACGGGCCGGCCGGCGGCAAGCGCCTCCGCCACGGGCGGGTGGACATCGACGAAGGGGCGGGCGGTTTCCGGCGTCATGGCTGTTCTCCGGCAAGGAGGAATTGGATCGTGGTCGCCCTATGCCACCTCCCGTGCCTCCGGCACAAGGGCAAGCGCCTGCGTGAAGTCGGCGGTCGTGAAGGATGGCACCGCCTCCGGACTCTCGATGGCGAGCATCGCCGCCGCGACGCCCTCGCGCAGCGCGGCGCGCAGCGGCAGTCCGCGCAGCAGGGCGGCGACCGTCGCGCCGGTCAAGGCGTCGCCGGCGCCGGTTACATCGGCGATCCGGCGCGGCGCAGGCGGCTCGATTTCAAAGATGCCGGTGTCGTCAAAGCCCAGCACCGGGGCGTTGCCGGCCGTAATCACACCGGCATCCAGCCGACATGCCTAAGTGCGTCGACAAGCGTGGTCCCAGACAATTCGGGACCGACCAAAGCGGCGGCTTCGCGGCGATTCATGAAGAGCAGCGACAGATCTTTGAGCAGCGGCGTCAGGCGGACGACCTTGGCCGGCGAGACGGCGATGGCAAAGACCGGCCGGCCGCCGGCGAGCGCCACCAGACGCTCCAGCGCCGCCGTCGGCAGGTTGGCGTCGCACAGGATGGCGTCGGCCGCGGCGATCGCCTCGCGCACCTTGGAACGCCTTATCTGCTTGGGAAAGGCGAGATCATAAAGCGCCATGTCGGCCAGCCCGACAATCAATTCGCCCTCGGCGTCGATCAGCGCCGTGTAGCTCGGCGTTGTGCGGTCGAGGAACACCACCGAGAGGTCCGTTATCCCCGCGCTGTCGATCGCCGAGGCAACCGAGTCCGCCGCCGCATCGCCGCCGCGCACCGAGATCAATGAGGCCGACACGCCGCGCTTCACCACGCTGCGCAGGGCGTTGAAAACGACGCCACCGACATCCTCGCGCATCATGCCGGGATTGGAGGCCGCCGGCACATAGGTGCCCGAGACCTGGCCACGCCGGTCGATATGGGCGCCGCCCAAAGCCAGGATCGTTGGGGCCAGGATAGTTGGGGATGTGGGCATTTCGGGTCAGTGACTTTCATTGATCGTGCGGCTGCGCACACTAGGTTCCATCGGGTCGCCCTGCAATCGGAGTCGCGATTCGGATGGCCGGACATCGAAATCCCTTCTGGACCAGCGGTTCTGGTTTGCCCTATCCCGGATGTATCCCCTTCGAACATGTGAGAATTTTCCGGCCGGTTGCCCAGCCGCGCGCCTCTCACCATATACGGTGATTCCCTTGCATATTGACGAACCGGCGCGGAGGTTGAAGTAATGCCAATAAAATGGCGGGGTCCGGGGGAGCAAATGGGGATTGTTGATCTTCGCAGGTTTGGCGACGACCAAATCGTGATTCACTATGGCGGCGAACTTACAAGTGTTGACGCCTATACGTTCGCCAATTCTCTCGTTGCCTTTGCCGACACGCTGCGGGCCGTCAACGGCGTACTGAACCCCGGCCAGAATATTGAAATTCGGCTCGACGCCGTTGGAACTGGAAGTTTCCGCGCTCGGATTAAAAAGATCAAAAAGGGGCTTGGGGGATTCTGGTCACGCGCGCCGGAGCAACTCTTCTGGGCCGTCTTTGCCGCAGTTGTATTAACCCCTTTGGTTACCGACAAAGAGACGGTAGACGTGTTTGATGACCGCGTCGAAATTCATCGCGGCGGCGACACGATCATAATTTCTCGGGAAGCCTACGAGCAGCTTCCTAACGTCCGGCATAACCCAGAGGTGCAAAAGCACCTCCAACGGGCGTTTGAGGTGATAGAGCACGATGAGGCTATCGAGAATTTCGGGGTCACCCCCAAAATCGATGACCCTCAACCGCTTGTCCAAATTCCTCGCGACGAGTTCGCCCGGCTCGCCTCCGGTCCAGACCTAATCGAGGGGGACGGATCAAAGCGTCGCTCGCGCAAAGAGAATGCTCGCTTAGTCATCCTCAAGGCATGGCTCAAAGGTGGAAAACGGAAATGGTCATTCGAGTGGAATGGCGTGCCGCTTTCGGCCCCTATCGCTGACTTGGGTTTCCAAGGGCGCCTTGACAGACACGAGCAACTAATCGGCAACGGCGACGCTATGGACGTGGTTCTTGAGTACTACCAGGATTTTGACGAATCGATCGGAACGTGGGTCAATGACCAGCATTCTTTCGTCGTGTCGACCGTGGTAGAGTATCTTTCGCGTGGCGGCGCACAGGGACAGATACTGAATGGCTCATAATCCCGAAAAGCGGTTCGACCGACTTTTAAGGGCGATGGCGACCAAGCCACCGCTCACGGTCCCGGGCGCGGGAACGATTGCAGCAAAAGGTCAAGCATCAAGTGCGGATGCTTCCGCAGGTTCTGCCGGAACTCGAACTCCCAAAGGTAGCTCTGCAACCACTTCTCCGAAACGGCCACGTAAGTCCCGCGCATAGAGCGCTTAACGTGCGACCAGAACGCTTCGATGTTGTTGGTGTGGACTGCACCGTTCACGTACTCGCCGGCACTGTGGTTGACGGTGCCATGAAGATAGCCAATCTCTGACAGTTCGCGGAACGCGCCAGCCTCATCGGTGGCGATGCGAGAGCCGGGCTTAACCCAAGCGAAGATCGCCGGCATGACATGCTTGCGGCCACGGCCCGGCAGGATGCGGGTGATAACCTCACCGCCCCGTTCGATGGCACCGAAAACGACCGTCTTGTCGTCCTCGCCCATCTTGTCCTTGCCGCCGTAAAACATCTTGTCGGCTTCAACGATGCCGCCGTCCTTGCCACCAAGCGGAGTGTCACCGTCAACGTAGCCCATGTACTGGCGGATCAGATTGCACATGCGCCAAGCGGTCTTGTAGGTCACGCCGATAGTGCGCTGGACTTCCTTAGCCGACACGCCGTTGCGGGACGCGCAGAACAGGAACATGACGGTGTACCAGTCGCGCAAGGACGTGCGCGTGGCTTCAAACGGCGTGCCAGCGGTCGGATAGACCTGATTGCCGCAGAACTGGCATTCGTAGCAACGGCGAGCCTTCACGCGGTGGAAGCCAGCTTCCTTGCCGCACTTGGCGCAAACGTGCCGCTTGCCGTACCGCGTCGCCATGAGGTGATCGAGGCACGAATCATCGGTCGGGAACCGTTCGAGGAACGATTTGAGGGTTTCGGGTTTAGGGGTCGTGCTCATGCGACAACATATAGCACTTCATGCTACATGTTTCAAGGGGATACATCTGCCCTATCCCTGGTGAGACAAAAATAGAACAAATCCAGATATTGATTGTGTTTCAGATATTTGCCGCCTCTTGCCAAATGAGAACAAAAAAGGTACAAAACAGCAGGGATCACGGATTGTCCGGCCTTCATTGACGACCAAGGGGTGATGTATCATGGCTCAGAATACTTTGCGGCTTGTAGAGGATAAGGCAGTGGACAAATCAAAGGCTCTGGATGCGGCGCTGTCGCAAATCGAGCGCGCTTTCGGCAAGGGCTCGATTATGCGGCTCGGCGCCAACGAGCAGGCGGTCGAGATCGAAACCGTACCGACCGGCTCGCTCGGCCTCGATATCGCGCTCGGCGTAGGTGGCCTGCCGCGCGGCCGTATCGTCGAGATCTACGGCCCGGAAAGCTCGGGCAAGACGACGCTGGCGCTGCACACGGTTGCGGAAGCGCAGAAGAAGGGCGGCATCTGCGCCTTCGTCGATGCCGAGCACGCGCTCGATCCGGTCTATGCCCGCAAGCTCGGCGTTGACCTAGAAAACCTGCTGATCTCGCAGCCCGATACCGGCGAGCAGGCGCTGGAAATCTGCGACACGCTGGTGCGTTCGGGTGCCATCGACGTTCTGGTGGTCGATTCGGTCGCGGCACTGACGCCGCGCGCTGAGATCGAGGGCGAGATGGGCGACGCGCTGCCGGGTCTCCAGGCTCGTCTGATGAGCCAGGCGCTGCGCAAGCTGACTGCCTCTATCTCGCGCTCCAACACCATGGTCATCTTCATCAACCAGATTCGCATGAAGATCGGCGTCATGTTCGGCTCGCCAGAGACCACGACCGGCGGCAATGCGCTGAAATTCTACGCCTCGGTGCGCCTCGACATCCGCCGCATCGGCTCGGTCAAGGACCGCGACGAGGTCGTCGGCAACCAGACCCGTGTCAAGGTGGTCAAGAACAAGCTGGCTCCGCCCTTCAAGGTGGTGGAGTTCGACATCATGTATGGCGAAGGCGTGTCGAAGACCGGCGAGCTTGTCGATCTCGGGGTCAAGGCCGGCGTGGTCGAGAAGTCGGGCGCCTGGTTCTCCTATAATTCGCAGCGTCTCGGCCAGGGTCGAGAGAACGCAAAATTGTTCCTGCGCGACAATCCCGACACGGCACGCGAGATCGAGATGGCGCTTCGGCAGAATGCAGGGCTGATCGCCGAGAAATTCCTCGAGAATGGCGGCTCCGAAGGCGGGGACGACGGTTTCGGGGACGAAGCCGGTGCCATGTAGTCCGGTTCCAGGAAGTTCGCGCAGCGGTTTCCTGTTCTGGATTGTGCGAAAGCAATTCGTCGGCTTAGCCGGAGTTCGGCCACAATCCTGGTTTATTTGGTTATGCTTATGTAATTGAGTTCTTAAGTAATGCGTACCCCGAGCCGCCGGCCTTCGCGCCGGCGGTTTTGCGTTTCGGGTAGCGTCGAGCGGCCGACGGAATTGGCCTAAAGCGCGTCGCGATGTTTCAGATTCGCTCCATGCGCTTTAGGTCTTTGGTTTTACGCATGTCTTTATCCCCGAAACCGGTTCCCACTTTCGGGAGACGTGCTTTAACTCCGTGTTTCTGGACAGGCTCAAGAGCTATCGCTAAAAGGCCCATCTATCTCTGAAATATCAGAGCCCATTTGCCGCCGGCCGGGCCGGCGGTTCTTGCGAAAAAGGCAGTGTGCAATGAGTGGCGTGAACGACATCCGGTCGACATTCCTCGACTACTTCCGCAAGGAGGGCCACGAGATCGTCGCCTCCAGTCCGCTGGTGCCACGCAACGATCCCACGCTGATGTTCACCAACGCCGGCATGGTGCAGTTCAAGAACGTCTTCACCGGCCTGGAGAAGCGACCTTATTCGCGCGCCGCGACCGCGCAGAAGAGCGTGCGCGCCGGCGGCAAGCACAATGACCTCGACAATGTCGGCTACACCGCGCGCCATCTCACCTTCTTCGAGATGCTCGGCAATTTCTCGTTCGGCGACTATTTCAAGGAGCGCGCGATCGAGCTTGCCTGGAACTTGATCACCAAGGGTTTTGGGCTCAAGAAGGACAAGCTGCTTGTCACCGTCTATCACACCGACGATGAGGCGGCCGGGTACTGGAAGAAGATCGCCGGCTTCTCCGATGACCGCATCATCCGCATTCCGACCTCGGACAATTTCTGGGCGATGGGCGACACCGGCCCGTGTGGTCCCTGCTCGGAAATCTTCATCGACCGCGGCGAGCATATCTGGGGCGGACCGCCCGGCAGCCCGGAGGAGGATGGCGACCGGTTCCTGGAATTCTGGAACCTGGTGTTCATGCAGTACGAACAGGTCACCAGAGAGGAGCGCATCGACCTGCCGCGCCCCTCGATCGACACCGGCATGGGCCTGGAGCGCATGGCCTCCATCCTGCAGGGCGTCGAAAGCGTCTTCGACACCGATCTGTTCAAGCATCTGATCGATGCGGCGTCCTCCGCGCTCGGCCAAGGGCCGAACCAGGAGAACGTGGCGTCGTATCGGGTTATCGCGGATCACCTGCGCTCGTCCTCCTTCCTTGTGGCGGATGGCGTGCTGCCCTCCAACGAAGGCCGAGGCTATGTGCTGCGCCGCATCATGCGCCGCGCCATGCGCCACGCGCAGCTGCTTGGCGCCAAGGAGCCGCTGATGTGGCAGTTGGTGCCGGCGCTGGTGCGTGAGATGGGCCAGGCCTATCCCGAGCTGGTGCGTGGCGAGGCGCTGATCGCCGAGACGCTGAAGCTCGAGGAAACACGTTTCCGCAAGACGCTGGTGCGCGGCCTCGGCCTGCTTTCGGACGCGACCGAGACGCTCAAGGCCGGCGACATGCTGGACGGCGAGACGGCCTTCAAGCTTTACGACACCTACGGCTTCCCGCTCGATCTGACGCAGGACGCGCTGCGCCAGCGCAGCATCTCGGTCGATATCGCCGGTTTCACCAACGCGATGGAGCGGCAGAAGGCCGAGGCGCGCGCGCATTGGGCGGGCTCGGGCGAGGCCGCGACCGAAACGGTCTGGTTCTCGGTGCGCGAAAAGACCGGCGCAACCGAATTCCTCGGCTACGAGACTGAAGCTGCGGAAGGCATCGTCCAGGCGCTGGTCAAGGACGGCAAGACCATAGACAGTGCCTCTCAGGGCGACGCGGTCGCCGTGGTCGTCAACCAGACGCCGTTCTACGGCGAATCCGGCGGCCAGATGGGCGACACCGGCGTCATCTCCGGCGACGGCTTCTCGATCGAGATTTCCGACACGCAGAAGAAGGCGGATGGCCTGTTCGTTCACATCGGCAAGGTGGTGAGCGGTACGGTGAAGACGGGCGCCGCCGTCGAGCTGAAGGTCGACCACGCCCGCCGCTCGAAGCTGCGCGCCAATCATTCCGCGACGCATCTGATTCACGAGGCGCTGCGCGAGGTGCTGGGCACCCATGTGGCGCAGAAGGGTTCGCTGGTCGCGCCCGACCGCCTGCGCTTCGACATCTCCCACAACAAGCCGATCTCGCCTGATGACCTCGAGGAGGTCGAGCGCATGGCAAACGAGATTGTCGTGCAGAACAGCCCGGTGACGACGCGGCTGATGTCGGTCGACGACGCGATCGCCGAGGGCGCCATGGCGCTGTTCGGCGAGAAATATGGCGACGAGGTGCGCGTCGTGTCGATGGGCACCGGCCTGCATGGCGCCAAGGCCAATCGCCCCTATTCCGTCGAGCTTTGCGGCGGCACGCATGTCCGCTCGACCGGCGACATCGGCCTGGTGCGCATCCTCTCGGACAGCGCAGTGGCGGCTGGCGTGCGCCGCATCGAGGCGCTGACCGGCGAGGCGGCGCGCAAGCATCTGGACGAGCAGGACAGGCGCCTGAAAGCCGCGGCGGCGACCTTGAAAATTGCGGCGGCCGATGTGCCGTCACGCGTCGAGGCGCTGCTTGAAGAGCGCAAGAAGCTAGAAAAGGAACTGACCGAAGCGCGGAAGAAACTGGCGCTGGGCGGCGGTTCGGCCGTTGCCGATGCCCCGGCTGCGAATGAGACCGTCGCCGGCGTCGGTTTCCTCGGCAAGGCTGTCAGCGGCGTGGCGCCAAAGGACCTGAAGCCGCTAGCGGACGCCGGCAAGAAGACGCTCGGCTCCGGCGTGGTGGTCTTTGTCGGCGCCGGCGAGGACAACAAGGCGAGCGTGGTCGTCGGCGTCACCGAGGACCTGACCGGCCGCTTCAGTGCCGTCGATCTCGTCCGCGTCGCGTCGGCCGCGCTTGGCGGGCAGGGCGGCGGCGGGCGGCCAGACATGGCCCAAGCCGGCGGCCCGGATGCCTCCAAGGCCAATGATGCGATCGCAGCGGTAAAGGCGGCGCTCGAGGCGGCATAAGCTGGTTGGCTTAGCGTAGGCCGGCTCCTAATTCTGCGAGGTCAGCGCTGCCCTTCATCTGGCTGCCGCCATCTTCTCCCCGGTGAACGGGCAGAAGGGCGCTGTCATCGCGGCTTTCGCAAATCGCCGGCGTTGCACCCGCTTCTTGCTCCCCTCGTTCACGTGGTGAAATCCCCGGTTCACCCTCCGTAGCTGCAGCGAAGGAGGGCAGGGCAATGAGGGGCAGCGCCGACGCTGAGCGCGCTACGCGACTTTTTCCGTATTCATAAAGGTCAGGCGTTCAGCTATCCGCGCATACCAATCGCGCATCTCCGCGAACCGTGCCAGCAGATCGCGCCCTTCCTCGACCTTTAGGAAATAGGCAATGATCGGCGCAGCGTGCAGGTCGGCCAGCGTCAGCTGCTCGCCGAGCAGCCAAGGTCCCCTTGCCTTCAGCGATGTCACTACCTTGAGCACCGTCTCGGCCTGGCGGAGCCCGCCGGCAATCAGCGCCTCGTCCGGCGGCATCTTCTCCAGCCGCTCGACCGCCACATCCCAGACCATGGCGCGGTAGCCATAGGCGTCGAGCATGCCGATGATCTGGTTCATCCTGGCACGGCCGTGGGCGTCGGCCGACTGCAGGGCCGGACCATCGAAGGCTTCGTCGACATAGCGTGTGATGGCGCCCGTCTCGAACAGACGGAAGCCGTCATGCTCGAAGGCCGGGATGCGGCCGAACGGGTGAAGCTCCAGATACCAGGCCGGAATTCCCTCGGGGGCGAAGATGTCGAGCGGGACAAGCTCGTAGTCGACGCCCTTTTCCTCCAGCGCTAATCGCGCGATGCGCACATAGACACTGTAGTCGGCGCCGTAGAGGATCGGCTTTGCCATTTTGCTATTCCTCTTTGTCTTGGCTGTCCCGTATCCAGACACGCAGCGGGCCGGTGGCCTCAAAGCCGCAGGCCAATGCTTCGTCCAGCCCCTCGCCGGCGTCATACCCGACCAGGGCGCGACTTCCAGCAAACGCATTGGCAGCCGCCCGCACCGCATTGCGATATATCGGACTGCCATCCGTAGCAAAGACATTTGACACCCTAGTCACCCGCTCGGATCTATTGGCTATGCAGCCGGCGGTGAAGCCGTTAGTCGTCCGTCGGCCAAGGACAGCGATGGCGGGGTCGGCCAGGACTGCTTTTGGAAAGACACGGCAGCTGGAGGGACTTGCGTGATCCGCCCAGGCAAATTCCCACATCTCCAAGCTGGCAGCGTCCTCAACACGTTCCCAACCCGAAGGCGTCGTCACCGGATGACTTAGGTCCATCCAGGTCCAGCTTGCCTCGAAGAGCTGACTGAACCCGAGCGGCTGGAGATCAAGACGGCAGAACCCATCCTTGACCGAAAAGCTGGCGGCAAGGACGGATGTCAGTCTGGCAATTTCCGCAAGTTGAACCGCTCCGGCATCGGCCTCCAGAGTGGCGACATTGGGGTAGTAGGGAGGTGCTTGCCCGTCGCTGGACCAGTAGGAGTCGCTTCTCCGGTCGCTTAGGCCATGCGCCTTGAAAATAGCCTGACAGAGATCGACATTGTTGCCAGCGCAAAGGCGAGCCCTTTTGCTGGCAACGCTCGACACTTCTCACCCCATGGCCTTCTGCAAATTCTCGTCGATCTTGTCGAGGAAGCCGGTGGTCGAAAGCCAGGGCTGGTCGGGGCCGATCAGCAGCGACAGGTCCTTGGTCATGAAGCCGCTCTCGACGGTCTGGATGCAGACTTTTTCCAGCGTTTCGGCGAAGCGCTTCAGCTCGGCATTGTCGTCGAGCTTGGCGCGGTGGGCGAGGCCGCGCGTCCAGGCGAAGATCGAGGCGATCGAATTGGTCGAGGTTTCCTCCCCCTTCTGGTGCTGGCGATAATGGCGGGTCACGGTGCCGTGCGCGGCTTCCGCTTCCACCGTCTTGCCGTCCGGCGTCATCAGCACCGAGGTCATCAGGCCGAGCGAGCCGAAGCCCTGCGCCACGGTGTCGGACTGCACGTCGCCGTCATAGTTCTTGCAGGCCCAGACATAGCCGCCGGACCATTTCAGGCTGGAAGCGACCATGTCGTCGATCAGGCGGTGCTCGTACCAGAGTTTCCTTGCCTTGAACTCGGCCTCGAATTCCTTGTCGTAGACTTCCTGGAAGATGTCCTTGAAGCGGCCGTCATAGGCCTTGAGGATGGTGTTCTTGGTCGACAAATAGACCGGGAAGTTGCGCAGGAGGCCATAGTTCAGCGAGGCGCGGGCGAACTCGCGGATCGACTCGTCGAGGTTGTACATGGCCATGGCAACGCCGGCGCCCGGCGCGTCATAGACCTCGTGCTCGATCACCTGGCCGTCCTCGCCGACGAACTTGATCGTCAGCTTGCCCTTGCCGGGGAAGCGGAAGTCGGTGGCGCGATACTGGTCGCCAAAGGCGTGACGACCAACGACGATCGGCTTGGTCCAGCCCGGCACCAGGCGCGGCACGTTCTTCATGATGATCGGCTCGCGGAAGATGGTGCCGCCGAGGATGTTGCGGATGGTGCCGTTGGGCGACTTCCACATCTTCTTCAGCTTGAACTCCTCAACGCGCGCTTCGTCGGGAGTGATCGTCGCGCATTTCACGCCGACGCCCCATTTCTTGATGGCGTTGGCCGAGTCGATCGTCACCTGGTCGTTGGTGGCGTCGCGGTGCTCGATGCCGAGGTCGTAATATTCAAGCTTCAGATCGAGATAGGGGTGGATCAGCTTGTCCTTGATGAACTGCCAGATGATGCGGGTCATCTCGTCGCCGTCGAGCTCGACGACCGGGTTCGCCACCTTGATCTTCGCCATGGAAAGAGTGCCTCGTTGCTGGGGAACTGAACGGCCTTGCCCGCATGGTTTCGGCCGGGGATGCGGAGCGTATATCAAAGGCGTTTTCGGCGCGCAAACCACGATCCACGCCGGGATCGACGTGTGCCGCCGTTGTGAATGCTTCATTTTCCGGTCCGGATGTGGCAGGGGACGCCGAAACGCCGCAAACCCCGGTTACCCATAGCCATGCCAGCCATCGAAGATAGAGCCAACACCACATCCGCCGGACCGGCGATCATCCTGGTCGAGCCGCAACTCGGCGAGAATATCGGCATGGTCGCGCGGGCGATGGCGAATTTCGGCCTGTCCGAGCTCAGGCTGGTCAATCCGCGCGACGGCTGGCCGAGCGAGAAGGCGCGCGCGGCCGCCAGCCGCGCCGACCACGTCATCGACGCCACCCGGGTCTTCGACGATCTGGCGTCGGCCGTTGCCGACCTGAACTTCGTCTTCGCCACGACGGCGCGCGAACGCGACGGCTTCAAGCCTGTACGTGGCCCGGTGGAAGCGGGCAGGGCGCTCAGGGCACGCGTCGAGGCGGGCCAGCGCACCGGCATCCTGTTCGGGCGCGAGCGCTTTGGCCTCTATAATGACGAGGTCGGGCTCGCCGACGAGATCGTCACTTTTCCGGTCGATCCCGGTTTCTCCTCGCTCAACATCGCGCAGGCGGTGCTTTTGATGTCCTATGAATGGATGAAATCCGGCCTGGCCGACGAGACCCAGACCAATTTCTCCGGGCCGGAGCTGGTGCCGGCCACCAAGGAGCAACTGCACAGCCTGTTCGCCTATCTTGAGAACGCGCTCGAAGCGCGCGGTTACTTCCGTCCTGAGGAAAAGAAGCCGAAGATGGTCGACAATCTGCGCGCCGTATTGACGCGCGCGGGCTTTGCCGAGCCGGAGCTGAAGGTTCTGCGCGGCATCATCTCCTCGCTCGATCGGTTCTCACCGGCCATGCCGCGCGGCGACGGCTCGCCTGGCGATGATCCGAGGCGGCTGCCGGCGGCTGCGCGAAGTCGCGCCAAAGACGAAGAAAGTTAACATCGATAAGCTGTGAGCATTTGAAGTAACCGTTTTTTATTCGATTGTGCCTCATCCTTGCTGCGATAGTGGGGGCGGCACATGTTTACATCCAATATTGGCCGGCTGAGCTTTTTCCTTTACTCTCTCGGTCTCGCCGTCGCCGAAACCGTGGTGATCGTTGTCTGCATTGTCAGCACGATCGGTTTCCAAGGACTGATCAATTCGGGACCGGGCCCGGCGCGGCAGGGCATGGCAGGCGCCGTCCTGATTGCGTCGCTCATCTTTGTCGTGCTGCGCGGCAACCTCGCATCGCGCCGCACCCGCGACGCCAATGGACGCCGGTGGATCCTGTGGGCCTATGTCGCCCTTTCCACCGTCTATGCTCTTCTGCAAGCGGGCGTGCTGCTGGTCGTCAAATTCGACGATCCCGAGAGCATTCCGGGCGGGCTGAACCTGCTTGGGCTTTCGATATTCGGGCTCTGGTGCGCGATCCTCTGGGCGAAGTCTGTCGCCGGCAGCAATATCGATGAATTGACTGATGTTTTCGAGTTCGACGGCCCGCTTCCGGCATCGACACGCACTGCACGCACCGCTGTGCCCGCGCCACGTGCCGCGGCGTCAGCCGCACGCGTTCCGCCCGCGCCGCAGCCTTTCGGCAGGCCGTGCCCCGCCGGCTTCGGCAAACGCGGGATATGAATGAGCCTTGAAGCAGAACGATTTCAGCTTGGATCGATCTGAAATCTGAAGCCGACTCCAAATCCACGAGATGGAGACTGCGCAAAAGCTGCTCGCATTCGCCTCTTCAAGACCATGATCATCCGCGATAGAAGCGCGATCGATCCATCACGGATCGAATGCTTTTCACGGTCGGATGATAATGAGCGATCAATCAAGCCAGCGCCCCATCCTGATGTTCGATTCCGGCGTTGGCGGCCTGACCGTGCTGCGCGAGGCGCGCGTTCTGATGCCGGATCGCCGCTTCGTCTATGTCGCCGACGACGCGGCTTTTCCTTACGGCGCCTGGGAGGAACCGGCGCTCAAGGATCACATCCTTACGCTGTTCGGCAAATTGCTCGACCGTCTCCAGCCGGCGATTTCGGTGATTGCCTGCAATACCGCATCCACCCTGGTGATCGAGGCGCTACGCGACAAATTCCCCGGACATCCCTTTGTCGGCACGGTGCCGGCGATCAAGCCGGCCGCCGAGCGCACGCGATCCGGGCTTGTTTCGGTGCTGGCGACGCCCGGCACGGTGAAGCGCCAGTACACGCGCGACCTGATCAGCAAATGGGCGCAGAAATGCCATGTCCGCCTGGTCGGCAGCGACCGCCTGGCGGGGTTGGCCGAAGTCTATATGCGCCAGGGCTTTGTCGACGAAGAAGCCGTGCGCGCCGAAATCGCGCCCTGTTTCATCGAGCGCGAGGGCAACCGCACCGACATCGTGGTGCTCGCCTGCACGCACTATCCGTTTCTCGTCAACCGCATGCGCAAGACCGCGCCCTGGCCGGTCGACTGGATCGATCCGGCCGAAGCGATCGCTCGGCGCGCCATGTCGCTGCTCGAGCCGGTTGGAGAAACGTCCGGCGACAGCGAGCCTGATTTGGCCGTCTTCACATCCGGCAAAGTGGATTTCGCCACTCGGCGGCTGATCCAGGGCTTTGGACTGACCGCCCGCTAGGCCGCGGCAGGCTCGAAGACAATGCTGCGCTGATCCGGATCGGCCGAGACCAGTCTTAACGTGAGATCGTCGCCCTGCCTGAGCCCGTAGGCCTTCACGTTGGCAACGACAGGCATGTCGGCAAGCTGTGCGCGCACGCCATGATCGACGAAGTCGGTGACGACGGCCTTGAATGTCTCACCCTCGTGCCCCTTGAGCATGACCGCCTCGGCAAGGTCGATAGCCGCATGGTTGATCTGCGAGGCTCGGGCATCGCTTCGCCCCATTACCTTCGGCAATCTGGTGAAAGCGTCGCTCACGGCCTGCGGCACGGGCTGGCCGTTGGCGATTGCCAGCGTGCAGCGCACGACGTATCGGTCGGCCAACCGCCTGAGCGGCGCCGTGGCATGCGCATAGGTCGCGGCCATTGCCTCGTGCCAGGGCACAACACCTTCCTGGTAGGGCTGGTAGGACGCGCCGTTGCCCGCGCGGCGGATTTCCAGCATCAGTGCGGCCTGTTTCGGATCGGCCGGATCGAGTGTGCGCTGATAGTCGCGCAGGCTGGTGGAGGCCGGCCAGGAAAGGCCGAGCGCCTGTGCCGCGTTGCGCAGCCTCTGCACCTTGGATGCATCCGGCCCCGACATCACCCGGAACAGCCCGGTCTTGTGCGCCAGCATGGCATCGGCGATAGCCATGTTGGCGGCCAGCGAAAGCGCGGCGTTGTCCTGCTCGGATTGCAGCAGCGGCCTGAACGAAAGGCGGAACGTGCCGTCGGCGAGCCTCTCCACTTCCTGTTCCGGCGGGTCGACGCGCGAAGCGCCGCGGCCCTCTTCGTTTGCCGCCATGCGCCGCGCCAATTCCGTGAAGCCGGCCGGAACGTCGGAGGGTTGCACGCTGTCATAGGCGAGCTTGGCGCGGCTTTGGATGATGGCGCGCTCCGCGCCGTCCAGCTTCACCGCGCCGTCCCCGGCAACCCTGATCGTGAAGATGACTGAGGGACGCGGTCCATCGGGCAACAGGCTCGCCGCAGCCTCGGCAAGCACCGGCGGGTAGAGCCCGGCCTTGCCGTCCGGCAAATAAAGCGTCTCACCTCGGTTCCAGGCTTCGAGATCAATCGCGTCGCCGTCCTCGGCGAACCAGGCCACGTCGGCGATGGCATAATGCAAGAGGAGATCGCCGCCGCTCGCCTCGATAGAGAAGGCCTGATCAAGATCGGTGGAGCTCGCCGGATCGAGCGTGACGAAAGGCATCGCGGTGCGGTCGGCATGCTGGCTAGGCACACGCTTGGCCGCCGCTTCCGCCGCAGCCATCACCTCCGGCGGAAATCGATCCGGCACGTGGAACTCGGTGCGGATCTTCGCGAGGCCGGTAGAGAGGGCCTGTGAGGGATCGGTCAGCGATTTCATGCCGTTGTCCTACACTGGGGTTCCGGACACGGGAAGTCTGCCAGCGAAGGTCGGGCTTCCCGGGATTGAAGCTGCGGACGCCGGAACTGGCGCCGGAGCGCGGCGTTTCTACTCTATCTGATTGACGCAATTCCTGACGGAAAACGTTTCACACTTTTCCTGGAATTGGTCTCCAGCAAAGGAGAAACGACCATGCCCGCCACATCGCAAGCCCAGCAAAAGGCAGCCGGCGCAGCGCTTTCCGCCAAGCGGGGTGAGACCAAGAAGAGCGAGCTCAAAGGCGCGTCGCGTGAGATGTATGACTCCATGAGCGAAAAGCAGCTCGAGGAATTCGCCGAGACTAAGCGCAAGGGCCTGCCCAGCAAGAAGTCATAGATCGCGGGATCGGATGAAAAAGCCCGCGGTGTTGGCCGCGGGCTTCCGTCGAAGTCTTGCCGAAAGAAGGCTAGCGGCGCCACCAGCAGTATTTCGTCTTGTAGCGCACGACATGGCGGTGGCCGTGGCGCCAGACGACTCTTTTCTTCACCACGACGCGGCACACCTGCTTGTGGCCGTGCCAATGCCTGGCCATGGCCGGTTCAGGCGTCATGACCGCCATCGACCCAGCCAGGACGGCGGCTCCGGTCAGGGTAAGGAAGAATTTCTTCATGGGAATTCGCACTCCTCTGCTCCAGTCCCTTCATCATGTGCGGGCGTTCGCATCCGAAGACGCCGCATCCGCCCCCGATACCGCCGGCGTGCAACTTTCCGCCACATCCAGCGCCGCATGCAACGCAGGAATGGTATAGGCTTGCCCTCAATGTCGCCAGCCGCAAGCTTGACAGCGGTTAAATCTGTGTTTAACAGGCCCCCAAACACCGGGTGGCGACGCCCGGTGGTTTCTTTTGACGTGTCCCGTGGGTTTTCCGTCGCGTTGCGTGGAAAACCCTGTCAGGTCTCGAAAACGGAGGCCAGAGGAGGGCGCGTTTCCTTCACCCGGAGCCATGGGGTTTCGGGTATATTGTTTGAAAGGGAATGCGATGAGCAAGCGCGAATCCGCGAAATACAAGATCGACCGCCGTCTCGGCGAAAACATCTGGGGCCGCCCGAAGTCCCCGGTCAATAAGCGTGAATACGGCCCCGGCCAGCACGGCCAGCGCCGCAAGGGCAAGCTTTCCGACTTCGGCCTGCAGCTGCGCGCCAAGCAGAAGCTGAAGGGTCACTATGGCGACGTTTCGGAAAAGCAGTTCCGCAAGGTCTATGAAGAGGCCAACCGCCGCAAGGGCGACACCTCCGAGAACCTGATCGGCCTGCTGGAGTCGCGCCTCGACGCGATCGTCTATCGCGCCAAGTTCGTGCCGACCATCTTCGCCGCCCGTCAGTTCGTCAATCACGGACATGTCAACGTCAACGGCAAGCGCACCAACATCGGTTCGTATCGCTGCAAGCCGGGCGACGTGATCGAGGTGCGCGAGAAGTCGAAGCAGCTCGTGATCGTTCTGGAATCGGTCGCTCTCGCCGAGCGCGACGTGCCGGACTACATCGAAGCCGACCACAACAAGATGACCGCGACCTTCGCCCGCGTTCCGGGCCTGTCGGACGTTCCTTTCGCCGTGCAGATGGAACCGAACCTGGTCGTCGAATTCTACTCGCGCTGATCGGATCAATCAGCCGCAGCATCAAAGGCCGCCTCTCGGGGCGGCCTTTTCTTTGGCGGTCAGGTCCGCTAAGCCGGGCGCTGACAACGCGGAGCCAGCACCATGAACATGCTGCCAGATGTGAAATCCCTCGAGCCGATCGGCGACGATGCGGAAGGCGGTTTCCATCCGCTGTTCCGCGACGTCCCGTCCTCGGTCGAGTTCAACAAGCTGCGCAAGCGGCTGCTCAGGCTGACGCGCCAGGCGATCGAGGATTTCGCCATGGTGAGGCCCGGGGAGCGTTGGCTGGTGGCGCTTTCGGGTGGCAAGGATTCCTACGGCCTGCTCGCGCTTCTGCTCGACCTAAAATGGCGTGGCCTGCTGCCGGTTGAGCTGCTCGCCTGCAATCTCGATCAGGGCCAGCCGAATTTCCCGAAACACATCCTGCCCGACTATCTCAACGCCAACGGCATCGCGCATCGCATCGAATACCAGGATACCTATTCGGTGGTGACCGACAAATTGCCCGAGGGCAGCACCTATTGCTCGCTCTGCTCGCGGCTCAGGCGCGGGCATCTCTATCGCATTGCGCGCGAGGAGGGGTGTTCGGCGCTGGTGCTCGGCCACCACCGCGAGGATATCCTCGAGACCTTCTTCATGAACCTGTTCCATGGTGGCCGTCTCGCCGCCATGCCGCCCAAGCTTCTCAATGACGAGGGCGATGTCATGGTGCTGCGGCCGCTCGCCTATAGCGCAGAGGCCGACCTCGAAAGGTTCGCCAACGCCATGAAATTCCCAATCATCCCGTGCGATCTGTGCGGCAGCCAGGAAGGGCTGCAGCGCAACGCCATGAAGGCGATGCTCGACGATATCGAGAAGCGCATGCCGGGCCGCAAGGACACGATGATACGCGCCATGACCAATGTGCGGCCTTCGCACCTGCTCGACCGAAAACTATTCGATTTCGCCGCGCTCGATGCGCGACTCACCACAGGGCAAGATATTTCCGATGACATTTGACGACCGCGCGATCGACTGGCTGGCCGACCTTCTTGCCGAAGCGGCCACGACCGAAATCATGCCGCGTTTCCGGCGGCTGGGCGAGGGCGACGTGCGCCAGAAGACATCCGCCGCCGACCTCGTCACCGAGGCGGACGTCAATGCCGAAAGGCTGATCACCGCCAGGCTGCGGGAGCGCTATCCCGACGCCATGGTGGTTGGCGAGGAAGCGTGCTCCGATAACCCGGCGCTGCTCGCCGGCCTTGGCGATGCCGCGCTTGCCTTCGTCATCGATCCGGTCGACGGCACTTTCAACTTCGCCTCCGGCGTGCCGCTGTTCGGCGTCATGGGCGGCGTCGTCGTCAATGGCGAGACCGTAGCCGGCATCATCCACGATCCGGTCGGCAAGGATTGGCTAATCGGCGCCAAGGGCGCGGGCAGCCATATCCGCCACGCGCATGGCGCGCTGGAAAAGGTGCGCGTCGCGTCGCCGGTGCCGATGTCGCAGATGACCGGCGCCGTTTCCTGGCAGTTCCTCGAAGAGCCTGAGCGCTCGCGGCTCGCCCGCAACCAGACCAAGACGCTGTCGCAATTCGCCTATCGATGCGCGGCGCATGAATATCGGCTGCTTGCGAGCGGCCACGCGCATTTCGTGCTCTACAACAAGCTGATGCCCTGGGATCATCTGGCGGGCGCGCTGATCCATCAGGAAGCCGGCGGCCATGTCGCGCGCGTCGACGGCAGCGCCTACCTGCCGTCGCATGTCGACGGCGGCCTCCTGGTCGCGCCGGACAAGCACAGCTGGGAAGAGCTGCGTCGCGAGCTCTGGGCTGAATAGGAATAGACCGCGCGCCGGCCGGCGACCCCCCGGCCAGACAGCAGCAATCTAGTGCAAATCGGTGACATGCCCCGAAACAGGGGGATTATGGGGCTGGAACATCCTGCCCCGCTCGGCGATCAGGATCATCAGCAAGGCGGCAACCGAGACGCTGCAGAAGCCGGCGGCCAGAGGCGTGACCGTGCCGTTATAGGCCTGGCCGATCGCCGCGCCGATCAGGGCGCCGAGAAAAGTCTGCATGAAGCCCAGGATGGAGGCCGCCGTCCCGGCGAGTTCGCCGAGCGGCTCCATGGCCAGAGCGTTGAAATTCGCGCCCAGTCCGCCGAACGGCAGCATCGCGCCAGCAAAGAAAGTGACGAATAGCCAAAGCGGCATCTGCATCTCCAGCGAGACCACCAGCCAGGCAAGGCTGATGCACAGGAAGATGAGCAGCGCGCCCTGCGACAGGCGGCGCATGCCAATCTGTCCGACCAACCGCGAATTGAGATAGTTGGAGAAGGCAAGCACGGCGGCGACACCGGCAAAGATCAGCGGGAACAATTCGCCGACATGGAAGATGTCGATGTAGATCTGCTGCGCCGAGCTGATGAAGCCGAACATGGCGGCGAAGATGAAGGTGCTGGCGAAGGCATAGCAAAGCGTAAGCCGATTGGTGAGCACGATGCGGAAGCCGCCGACGACCGAGCTTACCGTGAGCGGCCGGCGATATTCCGCATGCAGCGTCTCCGGCAGGCGCAGCAGAGCCCAGGTCGAAACGATCAGCGCGCCGATGGCCATGGTCACGAAAATCCAGTGCCAACTGGCAAACAGCATCACGAACTGGCCGATGCCCGGCGCGATGACGGGGATGGCCATGAACACCATGAAGATCAGCGACATCACCTCGGCCATACGCCGGCCTTCGAACGTGTCGCGCACGATCGAGACGGCGATGACGCGGGTTGCGGCCGCACCGATGCCCTGGATGAGACGCCAGGTCAGCAACAGAGCGAAACCGGGCGCAATGGCGGCGGCAGCCGCGGCCACGACATAGACAACCAGGCCAAAGACCAGTGGCGCGCGGCGTCCGAAGCGATCCGAAATGGGACCGAACAAAAGCTGTCCGCCGCCAAAGCCAAGCATATAGGCGGTGATGACATATTGGCGGTGGTTCTCGCTCTCGACGCCAAGCGAGGCGCCGATCTGCTGCAGCGCAGGCAACATGATGTCGATTGCCAGGGAGTTGAGCGCCATCAGCGCTGCGCACAGCGCGATGAATTCCCAGCGCGGAATGGGCAAACTGCTTGCCCGTTGCGACGCTTCTACCTGCTTGTCCACGGCAAAGTCCGATCTTTCAAACGAACAAGCGCCGGCTTGCCGGCGCGCTGGTTCGTCTCATCCCCGCGATGCGGGTTCATAATTGCCGAGGTGGGGGCGGCCCCGGGCGATGCTTGCCGGCCGGAGGGTCAGCCTCTGCGCCGGCGAGCGCGATTGAATCAGGCAGCGCCTTTCACGCTGACGCCCTTTTCGACCAGGAAGTCCTGCAGCTCGCCAGCCTGGAACATCTCACGCACGATGTCGCAACCGCCGACAAATTCGCCCTTCACATAGAGCTGCGGGATGGTCGGCCAGTTGGAGTAGTCCTTGATGCCCTGGCGCAGTTCGGCCGAGTCGAGCACGTTCACGCCTTTGTAGTCGGCCCCGATGTAATCGAGGATCTGCACCACCTGGCCGGAGAACCCGCATTGCGGGAAGCCGGGCGTGCCCTTCATGAAGAGCACGACGTCGTTGCTCTTCACTTCATTGTCGATGTAGTCGCTGATGCCGGTCATGGACAATCCTTTCACGCCTGTGGGAGTCAGGCTCGAAACATGTCCATCAAATAAACCCATAGGGTGGCTGAAACAAGACGTTAGCCGTGACGCTACTTGAATGGCGCAAGGGATAACGCGATTTTGGGCCAAACCTGAGGGCGATGCGCTCAGTCCGGGACGCTGGTCTGCAGCGCCAGCGCATGCAGCACGCCGCCCATATTGCCCTTCAGCGCGTCATAGACCATCTGGTGCTGCTGGACACGGCTCTTGCCGCGGAAACTCTCGGCCACCACTTCGGCTGCGTAATGGTCGCCGTCGCCGGCGAGATCACGGATCGTCACCTTGGCGTCTGGAATGCCTTGCTTGATCAGTTTTTCGATGTCGTGGGCATCCATTGCCATGGCAAAATCCTGTCTCGTGCACGGGCAGCTAGGCAGCACCGGTATGATCTGACTCGCGAGCCTAAAGCCTTTCCGGCCCGGATTGAAGCCGTTCTGTCCGCGACAACGGCCTAAGAATTATCCTGCTTCGAATGGACTACGCCGTCCTCGGTGATGTCATCGCGGGTCGAGAAGGCCCGGCCAAGGCTGAAGGTCAGTATGTAGAGCGGAATGTTGATCAGCAGGCCTACGATCGGAAGATAGCTCGTCATTCGCCAGCCGGACGAGAAGAAGGGTTGGCCATAGCCGTCGCAGACCAGAGACGAGCCATAGTCCCAAGTCGCTCCGATGATCGCGGCAACGAGGAAGAGCTTGATGCAGGTCGCGATATGTCGTGTCCGCGCCGGCTGCGGCGCGAGCCTATCCCACAGCACCAGGCAGACGACCGGAACCGCGTAGATCAGTGTCTGCAGGACGAGCATCGGCAAAGCGGCGTTGGCCGCGGCAAGGAACTCGGCGCGGGTTTCCAGCCGCGGACAGACCTCGCTCGAGGTGGTCGACAGCAGCAGGAAAACGAACGGGCCGAGGAACCAGAAGAAGAACAGGGACGGCCAGAAGACGACTGCAACCAGGGCCCTGGCGGGTAAATCATGTCGCACAAAAAAGGATTCATGCGACATGATTTAGGTCTTTTGTCGCAAGCATGTCTTCTTCCCGAAACCGCTGCACACTTTCGGGAGACATGCTTCTGGTCAACTGGCCTGGTCCATGAAGCGCGGGAACCAGCCTTCATGGGCGGCCTTCAGCTCGCTCACCGGGATCGGCCGTGCGTCACCCAGCTTCAATTCGCGTCCGCCAGTCGTGCCGATCCAGGGGGCGAAGATGCCGAGCTTGCCCTGCTCCTGGCGGATCCTGTCCCATTCGCCGCTTTGCGGATCAGTCGACAGCGTCAGCAGGTAGCGGCCCTGGTCCTCGCCGAACCAGACCGGGATCGGATCGGTGCCGGTCAGCCCCGGAATGGTGGCGCCGATGCCGGAGGCCATCGCCATTTCGGCGAGCGCTATCGCCAGGCCACCGTCCGAGACGTCATGGGCGGCGGTGGCGATGCCGGAAGCGATCAGCGCGCGCACATGGTCAGCGACGCGCTTTTCATGCGCGAGATCGACGGGCGGCGGCGGACCGTCGGCGCGGCCATGGATGTCGCGCATATAGATCGACTGGCCGAGATGGCTGCCCCAGCTCGGTGGCGCGCCGACCAGCACGATCATCTGCCCCTCGGCGGCAAAGCCGATGCGGGCCATCTTCGACCAGTCGGCAATCAGCCCAACGCCGCCTATGGTCGGCGTCGGCAGGATGCCGCGGCCATTGGTTTCGTTGTAGAGCGAGACATTGCCGGAGACGATCGGGAAGCCCAGCGCGCGGCAGGCATCGCCGATGCCCTTAACGGCGCCGACGAACTGGCCCATGATCTCGGGCCGTTCCGGATTGCCGAAATTGAGGTTGTCTGTGGCGGCGAGCGGCAGCGCGCCGGTGGCGGTCAGGTTGCGCCAGCATTCGGCCACGGCCTGTTTGCCGCCTTCGTAAGGGTCGGCTTCGCAGTAGCGCGGCGTGACGTCGGAGGAGAAAGCGAGCGCCTTGGTCGGATGGCCTTCGACGCGCACCACCCCGGCATCGCCGCCCGGAAGCTGCAGCGAATTGCCCTGGATCAGCGTGTCGTATTGCTCCCACACCCAGCGGCGCGAGGAGAGATCCGGCCCTCCCAGCATTTTCAGCACCGCATCCGCGACATCCGCCTTCGGCACATCGTTTGCGGCCAGCGGCGCCGGCTTTTTCGCCTCGACCCAGGGGCGGTCATATTCCGGCGCCTGGTCGCCCAACTCCTTAATCGGCAGGTTGGCGACTTCGTCGCCCTGGTGGATGACGCGGAAGCGCAGATCGTCGGTGGTCTTGCCGACGATTGCGAAGTCGAGCCCCCATTTGCGGAAGATCGCCTCGGCTTCCTTTTCCTTTTCGGGGCGAAGCACCATCAGCATGCGTTCCTGGCTTTCCGACAGCATCATTTCATAGGCGCTCATGCGCTCCTCGCGCACCGGCACCTTGTCGAGATCGAGCTCGATGCCGAGATCGCCCTTGGCGCCCATCTCGACGGCCGAGCAGGTGAGACCGGCGGCACCCATGTCCTGGATGGCGATGACAGCGCCCGACGCCATCAATTCAAGGCAGGCTTCCAGCAGGCATTTCTCGGTGAAGGGATCGCCGACCTGCACGGTCGGGCGTTTCTCCTCGATCTTGTCGTCGAACTCGGCCGAGGCCATGGTGGCGCCGCCGACGCCGTCGCGTCCGGTCTTGGCACCGAGATAGACCACCGGCAGGCCGACGCCCTTGGCCTGCGACAGGAAGATGGCGTTGGTCTTGGCAAGGCCCGCCGCGAAGGCGTTGACCAGGATGTTGCCGTTGTAACGGGCATCGAAATTGACCTCGCCGCCGACCGTCGGCACGCCGAAGGAATTGCCGTAGCCACCCACGCCCGAAACCACGCCGGCGACCAGATGCCGGGTCTTGGGATGGTCCGGCGCGCCGAAGCGCAGCGCGTTCATCGCCGCAACCGGCCGCGCGCCCATGGTGAAGACGTCGCGCAGGATGCCGCCGACGCCGGTTGCCGCGCCCTGATAGGGCTCGATGTAGGAGGGGTGGTTGTGGCTCTCCATCTTGAAGACGACGCAATCGCCGTCGCCGATATCGACCACGCCAGCATTCTCGCCTGGACCCTGGATCACCTGCGGTCCGCTGGTCGGCAGGGTGCGCAGCCATTTCTTCGAAGACTTGTAGGAGCAGTGCTCGTTCCACATCGCCGAGAAGATGCCGAGCTCGGTGAAGCTTGGCTCGCGTCCGACCAGATCGAGGATGCGCTGGTATTCGTCGGGCTTCAGGCCGTGCGCGGCGACGAGCTCAGGGGTGATCGGCACGGAATTGGAAATGGTCATGAGCGGCGATTTTTGTCCGTGGGAAAGGGGAGTTTTCGAGTCCTCCTCTTATCGCAAGCTTTTCGCGCGATACACCCCATAGGATGACGAAAATGCCGGAAAACTGCGCCTGCCGGTGATGCGCAGGCCCGGAGCCCGAGGCTCGATCAGGAAAAACTGTCGTAGCCGGCGCGGCCTTCGTCGAGCAGGCGGCGGATGACGGCGACGCCGCCGGCGACATCCTTGCTTTGCCGCGGTTGCGAGACGCCGAAGCGCACGCCGTGAAAGACCTGCTCGGAGCGGCCGGCCTTGAACTCGTCCTCGTCGTCGATCAGCACGCCTTGCGCCAGGCAGGCATTCTTGAAGGTGCCGGACAGCCATGGATCGGGCAGGGTCAGCCAGGCGAAGGGCACGTTGTCCCTCGCCTTGAAGTCGAATCCTGCCAGCACGTCTCGCACGATAGCGAGGCGCGCCTGGATTTCGGCAATGCAGCGCTTGCGGATCTCGCCCGCCTGGCCCGACGTCACCAGCCGCGTGCCGACTTCGGCCAGCAGGAAGGGCAAGCCGCCGGTCATCATCTTATGGGCGACACGGATGCGGTGACGGTAGGCCGGCGGGCAGGAAAGCCACCCGCCGCGCACGCCAGCCGCGACCGACTTCGACAGGCCGCCTGCGACGATGGTGCGCTCGGGCGCATATTCGGCCAGCAGCGGAGTCGGATCGTCAGTGAGCTCGCCGTAAAGGTCATCCTCGATCAACGCGACATTGTATTCGCGCGCGATTTTCGCGATCGCCTGGCGCCGCTCCGCCGACAACGTCACCAGCGTCGGGTTCTTCGCGGTCGGCATCAGGAACATGACCTTTGGGTGTTTCTGCGCGCAGACGCGCTCGAAATCATCGGGGTCGATGCCATTGTCGTCGGTCGAAACCAGCGCGATGCGTCGTCCGATCAACCCCGCGCTGCGTGCGATCTGCGAATAGGTGAGGTGCTCGAAGACCACGTAGTCGCCGGGCATGGTCAGGGCCGCGATCGCCGCCATGACCGCGGCATGGGTGCCCAGCGTCGGCACGATCGAATCGGGCGAGGGGCGGAAAGCATTGCGCGCTAACCAGCGGCTGCCTGCCTCGTACCAGCGTTCGGGAAAATCGCGCGTGTAGCTCGATATTTCGTACGGATGTTCCTGGGCAGTGCGCGCCAGGATGTCGGCAATCACGGCACCTTGGCCGACATCGGGCGCGGCGGTGCTGTCGAAGCGCAGCTTGCCGCTCGGCGCGTCGATGGGGCGTGTGCCTTGCAAGCCAGATTCGACGTCAGGTTTCGGGGCTTCGGCGCGCTGGCCAAGCACATAGGTGCCGCGACCGACCTCGCCGCTCACCAGACCTCGTTCACGCAGCAGCTGATAGGCCCTGCCGATGGTGCCGACAGTCGTGCCGATGTCATAGGCGAGATCACGTTGCGGCGGCAGTTTCGCACCGGCGTCGATGACGCCCTTGTCGATATCCGACTCAATGCTGTCAGCTAGGCGCTGATAGAGCGGACCGGAGCCAGTGGAGAGGTCAGGGAGCCAATTTGTCATGGTGACAATTTTCTATATTGCAACGTGTGATGAGTCAATTCATATCGAGTCTGCGATTGGAAAGGTACAATCGAGACAAGGCAGAACGACAATGGATACAATCAAGACAATCCGCTACGCTCCCCGGGCTTTTGGCGCGCAGGCCGAGCCCTTGGCCCATCGCGGCTTTGTCGGCCGGATGGTGGTTGTTCTCCGTTCCATCGCCAGGCAGATTGACCGCATGCTCGAGCGGCGGCGCGGCCGCCTCGCGCTGCTGGAGATGACGGACGAGCAGCTCAAGGATATCGGCATCTCGCGCTGCGACGCCCACCGCGAAGGCATCAGGTCATTCTGGGAGTGATGACCTAGCGCGTCTCACCGTTTCACAGAAACGGTGAACGCACTATCCCGTTGTTTTTGCGCAATTCCGGAAGGAAAACCGCTCACACTTTTTCTGGAATTGCTCTATCGGCGGCCCGATTGGACGCGGGTTGCGGATTTTCCGCGCAACCGGCCGATGCCGTGATCGATCAGCACGGCAAGCACGCTCAAACCGATGGACAGGGTGGTGACGGCCACAGCCGAAACGGCGACGCTGGCCGCGCCATTCTTGGCCACGTCGAGGAACGGGTAGGGTACTTCGCCGGCGAAGTACCCGCGTATCAGCGCGTAGGCGAGATAGGCGAGCGGATAGATCATCCACCAGGAGATATCGCGCCAGCGCGTGCTGCCGTCGGCGCCCGAAGTGAGCCACCACACGACGAAGATGAACGGCGTGACATAGTGGAGCAGGATGTCGCAAAGCAGGAACAGGCCCTGTGGTTGCCAAAGCCCGGCCAGCACGGTCGCGTAGACGATGAAGACCAGCGTGATGGCGACGGCGATGCCGGCGCGAATGCGCTGCCCGGCGAAGGCCGGGAACCAGGCAAAGCCGCTGGGCGACAGCAGTGAAGCATGCACCATCACAGCGGCGATGTTGGTCAAGATGGTGAAGAAGCTGAAGAGAAAGACGATCGAGCCGAGCAGGCTGCGCCCGGCGGCCATCGACGCCGGAATGGTGATCGCGGCCTGCAAGAAGAGCCCGATAAGCCCGATACCCAGTCCCGCCATCTGCAGGAACCGGCTCATGGCAGGTTCACGCAGCAGCCGCGCAGGACGGGTTGCCTGCCTGCCAGCGGGCGATGTCCGCGCTGATGCGCGCGCCGAGCGGCTCGTTCATCAGTGGCCCAAAGACGTCGACGCGGCTGGAGTTGCCCTGCGCCTGCACGACCAGCAGCGGCTTGCCGCCATAATGCTTGGCGGGAACGAGCAGGAAGCGCGGCGTGCCGCTGTAGGAGTTGAGCTCGTTGGCCATTTGAAAGGCCTTGAAGGCCGGATCCTTGCTGGCGATCCAGCATTTATGCGCCGAGATGGCGACCTGTTCCATTGCAAGCAGCGAGGCGCTCTTGCCTGAGGCAACAGGCGTCGTCTTGGGGCTGGACTGGCAGGAAGCCAAGGCGAGCCCGGAGACGGCCAGGAGAGCAAGGCGAGCGATCGTCAGTCTCATGGTCAGTCCGCCCCAGCGTTCCGATAGCATATTAAAGGATCAAGCCGCGATGCCGAGGGCGCTTTCGAACAGCGCCCGGCCGTCATTGCCGCCATGCGCCGCTTCGATCAGGTTTTCAGGATGCGGCATCAGGCCAAGCACATTGCCCTTGTCGTTGACGATGCCGGCAATGTCGTTGATCGAGCCATTGGGATTGGTGCCTTCCGCATAGCGGAACACGACCTGGCCTTCGCCTTCGAGCCGGGCGAGCGTCTCGGCGTCGGCGAAGTAGTTGCCGTCGTGATGTGCAACCGGTGAGCGGATGATCTGCCCCGGCTTGTAGTGCCGGGTGAACATGGTGTTGGCGTTGGCGATCTCGAGCTTCACCTGACGGCAGACGAATTTCAGTGAGGCGTTGCGCATCAGCGCGCCGGGCAGTAGTCCCGCCTCGACCAGGATCTGAAAGCCGTTGCAGACGCCGATGACGGGCACGCCCTTGGCGGCCTTTTCGGCGACCGCTCGCATCACCGGCATGCGCGCCGCGATCGCGCCGCAGCGCAGATAGTCGCCGAACGAGAAGCCGCCGGGGATGGCGATCAGGTCGACATCGGGGATTTCGGTGTCGGTCTGCCACACAGTCGCCGGCGCCTGGCCGGAAATCTTGGTCAGCGCCGCGATCATGTCGCGGTCGCGGTTGAGGCCAGGCAGGAGGACGACGGCTGATTTCATTGTCAGGCGATCTCCACCGCGTAATTCTCAATCACCGTGTTCGCCAGAAGCTTGTCGCACATGGCCTTGAGATCGGCTTCGGCCTTGGCCTTGTCAGTTCCGGTGAGCTCGATGTCGAACAGCTTGCCCTGGCGAACCTGACCGACGCCGTCGAAGCCCAATCCAGAGAGGGCATGCTCGATCGCCTTGCCCTGCGGGTCGAGGACGCCGTTCTTGAGGGTCACGGTGATGCGGGCTTTCATCGATACTCCTAAGTGATGGATCAGGCGGTGGACCTGCGATAATCCGGCAGGCCCGTCGGTATTTAGTGCTTCAGGCCCTTGGGCGCATCGGAAGAGGCTACGAGGACCGGACCCGTCGGGCGCGGCGGCTCGTTCTCGTTGATGATGCCGAGACGGCGGGCAACCTCCTGATACGCCTCGACCAGGCCGCCCATATCGCGGCGGAAGCGGTCCTTGTCGAGCTTGTCCTGGGTGGCGACGTCCCACAGCCGGCAGGAATCGGGCGAGATCTCGTCGGCGACGACGATGCGCATCATGTCGCCCTCGAACAGGCGGCCGCACTCGATCTTGAAGTCGACGAGCTGGATGCCGACGCCGAGGAACAGGCCGGAAAGGAAGTCGTTGACACGGATGGCTAACGCCATGATGTCGTCGATCTCCTGCGGGCTCGCCCAGCCGAAGGCGGTGATGTGCTCTTCCGACACCATCGGATCGTCGAGCGCGTCGGCCTTGTAATAGAACTCGATGATCGAGCGCGGCAGCACCGTGCCTTCCTCGATGCCGAGGCGCTTTGACAGCGAGCCGGCGGCGACATTGCGCACGACGACCTCGAGCGGGATGATCTCGACTTCCTTGATCAACTGCTCGCGCATGTTGAGCCGGCGGATGAAGTGGGTCGGGATTCCCATGCGGTTCAAGTGGTTGAAAATGTGCTCGGAAATACGGTTGTTGAGCACGCCCTTGCCATCGACCACTTCATGTTTCTTCTTGTTGAAGGCGGTGGCATCGTCCTTGAAGAACTGGATCAGCGTGCCCGGCTCAGGTCCCTCATAGAGGATCTTGGCCTTGCCTTCGTAGATGCGGCGGCGATTTTTCATTTGATTTTTCTCTGGGTCTGCGGGCAGGCGGCAAATGACCGGTTCCTGTCCGTCTGCCTAAATTAGTATGGCGACGGTGGCGTTCAATGCCGGTGTTATCGCAATCGCCTGGTTTGCTCAATCGCCAAATCCGGCGAATCAACCGCTTTCGGGATTGAAATGCCGCAGCGCAGCATGCGACGAAGTATATTGACCGGGTCGCGGCCTTTTGATTTGTGCTTGCCCATCACACATATTCACCGCGAACGCGAATCGGATTGATCGGAGGGACGCCATGAGCAGCATGAAAGACCGCGAAGAGGGCTTTGAGCGCAAATTCGCCTTCGACGAGGAGCTTCGCTTCAAGGCCGCGGCACGGCGCAACAAGGCCCTTGGCCTCTGGGCCGCCGAGAAGCTGGGCAAGTTCGGCGCCGATGCCGAAGCGTATGCCAAGGAAGTGGTCGTCTCCGACATCGAGGAAGCGGGCGACCATGACGTCTTCCGCAAGATTCGCAAGGATTTCGATGCCGCCGGCGTCAACCAGTCCGACCATCAGATCCGCCGCACCATGGACGAGTTGATGGCCCAGGCGATCGAGCAGATCAAGAATGCCTGAGGCCGGATTCTAGCTGGACCAATCGACCGCGCGGCCAAACCGGGCGGTTTTTCTTTGCCTTTGCCGTCGTTTCCGGCTGAAACTGCGGGTTGTCATCAAGGAAGGTCCGATGTCGCTCAAATCCCGCCTGGTCGCCGACGAAACGCTGTTCACCGCTTGGTCCGGGGTGCCGGACGCGCTGACGGTGGAGATTATCGCCAAGCAGGATTTCGACGCCGTCACCCTCGACATGCAGCATGGCGGCCACCATGAGGACAGCGTGCTGCGCGGTCTCGCGCCGGTGCTCGCTGCCAACAAGCCGGCGCTGGTGCGCATTCCGGTCGGGCGCTTCGACATGGCGAGTCGCGCGCTCGATTTCGGGGCTGAGGCAGTGATTGCGCCGATGGTGAACTCGGTGGCCGACGCACGGCAGTTCGCCGCCGCGATGAAATATCCGCCCATGGGCGAGCGCTCCTGGGGGCCGACTTACGCATTCCCGCGCCACGGCAAGGGCGACCATGCCGAATGGCTGCGCGATTCGAACCAGCGCACAATGGCCTTCGCGATGGTCGAGACACGGGCGGCATTCGAGGCGCTCGAGGGTATCCTCGACACGCCCGGCATCGACGGCATCTTCGTCGGACCTTCGGATTTTTCAATCGCCTGGTCGAACGGAACGACCGTCAATTCGACGCTTGAAAGCATGATGGAGACGGTTGCTTCGATCGCCGAGCGGACGCGCAAGGCCGGAAAGCATGCGGCGATCTACGTCATCGAGCCGGCGATTGCCGGCCGCGTGGTGTCTATGGGCTACCGGCTGCTCGCGATGGGCTCGGACCACACGCTGATCTCGCTCGGCGCGAAGACCCTTTTGAAGAGCATGCGGGATTCCATCGGCGCCTAAGGCGTGCTGATATTCAGGTGAGGCCGGCCTGCAAATGCCGGTTTCCTGCGCTTTCGGTGCTCACGTACTTCAAGTACGCTCCGCTCCGGTTCTCGGAAACCGCCACTTTCGACTCGGCCCGACCTGAATCTCAACACACCTTGGGTCGCATCAGGGCTGCTTCAGTTCCGTCAGGAATTTGGCGAAGGTCATCGAACCCTCGGGCCACGGGCCGAAGCCGGCGTCGTGGTTGAGATGGCCGGCCTCGCCGGCGTCGATGAAGAGCGATCCCCAGGCAGCGGCAATATCCTCGGCGACCTCGAAGGCGCAGAACGGGTCGTTGCGGCTGGCGATCACGATCGAGGGGAAGGGCAGGGGATCGCGCGAATAAGGGCCGAAGGTCATCAGGTGCCTCGGCCTGATTTCCGGATTGGCGACATCGGGCGGCGCGACGAAGAAGGCGCCGGCGACCGGCTTCCTGAATTGCGGGATGGCCTGCACCGCCGCCGCGACGCCAAGCGAATGCGCAACGAGCACCACGGGCCGCTCGGCCTCGTTGACGGCGTTAGCCACACTCGCCGTCCATTCCTCGCGCACGGGCTTGGTCCATTCCGCCTGCTCGACTCGGCGGGCCGTCGACAGTTTCGACTGCCAGCGGGTCTGCCAATGCTCGGGACCGGAATTGGTGTAGCCCGGCACGATCAGAATATCTGCGTCTTTGACTTTCATGGCGCGGATGTAGCGAGCGGCCTTGCCGGCTGCAACCCTGTCGGACATATCGATACGATCACAATCGTGAACAACTTGTTCGATTCTTGCTGCCTTGTGTGAACGATCGCAATGGACGATCTGAAGGGAAGGAGAGCCGGTTGCCTGGAGATCTCATGTTGGGAACCAGCGCCTGCCGGATGGAGAAGTTGATGAGCGAACTGCCTTTTGCCGCGACCACCCCGGTCAGTGTTTCGCGCGTTGGGTTGAAGGCGCGCGATGCCGAGAGCTTGGCCGCCTATTACCGCGCCGTCGTCGGTCTGCAGGAACTGAGCCGTGCCGACGGCGCGATCACGCTTGGCGCCGCCAACCGGCCGTTGCTGGTGCTTGAGCAGGATGCTTCGGCGAAGCCCGACGATCCGCGCGGCGCCGGCCTTTTCCACACCGCTTTCCTGTTGCCGTCGCGAGCGGACCTTGGCCGCTGGATCAGCCACGCCGCCGCCAATCGCATCGGCATCGAGGGCGCCTCGGACCATCTGGTCAGCGAGGCGCTCTATCTGACCGATCCGGAAGGCAACGGCATCGAGATCTATGCCGACCGCCGCCCGCAGGACTGGAAATGGAACGGCGACAAGGTCGCCATGGCGACCGAGCGGCTCAACCTGCCGGCAGTAGTGGGGAGCGTGCCGACGGGCGATGCCGGCTGGCAGGGCGCGCCGGAAAACACCATTGTCGGCCACGTGCATCTGCGCGTCGGCCGGCCGGAGGATGCGGAGGCCTGGTGGCATGATCAGTTCGGCTTCGACACCGTTGCCAAATATGGCAGCCAGGCAGTGTTCCTGTCGTCCGGTCATTACCACCACCATATTGGCGCCAATGCCTGGCAGAGCGCCGGTGCGGGAAGGCGCGATCCGTCTCGCGCGGGCTTGGCCTGGGTCGAGATGCGCTCGGACAATGTTCAGGAGGAGATAAGCCGTGAGGATCCGTGGGGCACGGTTATCAGGACCGTGCCTGGGAAGGGATGATCTGAGGTGGGCGACAGCTTCTTTCCCCGCGTGAACGGGGAGAGGAGGGTTACGCTTCCCTAAACACCCGCCTGAAGATCGTGTCGACATGCTTGGTGTGGTAGCCGAGGTCGAATTTCTCGCGGATCTCGGCTTCGGAGAGGGCTGCTCTCACGTCCTTGTCGGCCAGCAGTTCCTTGAGGAAATCGGCGCTGTGCTCCCAGACTTTCATCGCGTTGCGCTGCACCAGGCGGTAGGCGTCCTCGCGTGACAGGCCGGCCTGGGTGAGCGCCAGAAGCACGCGCTGCGAATGCACCAGCCCGTGGAACTTGTTGAGGTTCTTCTCCATGTTCTCGGGATAGACGAGCAGCTTGTCGATGACGCCGGTGAGGCGCGCCAGCGCGAAATCCAGCGTCACCGTCGCGTCCGGCCCGATCATGCGCTCGACCGAGGAATGCGAAATGTCGCGCTCATGCCAGAGCGCCACGTCTTCCATGGCAGGCAGGGCCATCGACCGCACCATCCGCGCAAGGCCGGTGAGGTTTTCGGTCAGCACCGGATTGCGCTTGTGCGGCATGGCCGACGAGCCCTTCTGGCCCGGGGAGAAATACTCTTCAGCTTCAAGCACTTCGGTGCGCTGCAAATGGCGGATCTCGACGGCCAGGCGTTCGACTGACGAGGCGACCACGCCCAGCGTGGCAAAGAACATGGCATGCCGGTCGCGCGGGATGACCTGCGTCGACACCGGCTCCGGCTTCAGCCCAAGCTTTGCCGCCACATGCTCTTCGACATAGGGCTCGATGTTGGCAAAGGTGCCGACGGCGCCGGAGATCGCACAGGTGGCGATGTCCTCCCGCGCGTGCACCAGCCGCTCGCGGCAGCGCGAGAACTCGGCATAGGCTTGCGCCAGCTTGACGCCGAAAGTAGTCGGCTCGGCATGGATGCCGTGGCTGCGGCCGATGGTGACGGTGTCCTTGTGCTCGAAGGCGCGGCGCTTCAGCGCTGCAAGAAGAGCATCGATGTCGGCTACCAGGATGTCGCTGGCGCGGGTCAGTTGCACGGCAAGGCAAGTGTCGAGCACGTCCGACGAGGTCATCCCCTGGTGGATGAAGCGGGCGTCCGGTCCGACGAATTCGGCGAGATGGGTGAGGAACGCGATGACGTCATGCTTGGTGACGCGCTCGATCTCGTCGATCTTTGCGACGTCGAATTTGGCCGCGCCGCCTTTTTCCCAGATGGTCCTTGCCGCTTCCTTCGGAATGACGCCAAGCTCGGCCAGCGCATCGCAGGCATGCGCCTCGATCTCGAACCAGATGCGGAATCGGGTTTCGGGCGACCAGATGGCGACCATTTCCGGTCGGGAATAGCGAGGGATCATCTGTTTTCTGTCCTGCCTGGGAGAAGCGTCGGTCGCGTCCTAACAGAGGCGGGCCCAATGCTCAACGCCGCTTGCCGCGCAAACCAGATGCTGGCCCGACAAGTGCCGCAAACCCGCCGGAAAATAGGCCCGCACGCCAAGCCCGGGAAACTTGTAGAGCACGGTGAGCGGCGTGGAGGTGAATTCATGCCTATCACGCCATGGTGAACGACACGTGCCGTGCGATGCATCCAATCCGGCGTTCATTTGTTATTGTCGGCCGTCTCGCATCCGAAAGGGCACATCCAGCGGAGAAACCAGCATGAGCACCGACATCAGCAAGATACGCGGACATATGGAAGTGATCGGCGCCGATGGCGTCCATATCGGCACCGTCGACAAGGTCGAGGGTGACCGGATCAAGCTGACCAAGGCCGACAGCGGCATGGGCTCGCACAAGGGCCATCATCACTATATTTCGCTCGCCCTGGTCGCAGAGATCGACGCGCAGAAGGTATGGCTTTCCGCGAATTCCGATGTCGCCGTCGTCTTCGAGGAAGAAAGGTCCGATCCGACCTGATCGGCGCCTAGCCAATCAGCGACCAGACGGGGAACAGATCGCCGTCGGCGGGTGTCGCGGCGTGCACGCCGCGGCTGATGGCGCGCGCCATGGTCGCGCCCGCCGCCGCGAACAGGTCGATCGCGGCATCCGCGCCTAGCTCGATGCCGCTCCTCCCGGTCGCCAGCGCAAACACCAGATCGCCGTCCGCCGGCGTATGGGTCGGCCAGATGGCGTGGGCAAAGCCGTCATGCGCCGAAATCGCCAGCCGCTTGGCCGCGGCCTTGGTCAGCACGGCGTCCGTGGCGATGACGGCGATGGTGGTGCTGCCGGCTTCTTCATGTCCGCCGACGCGCCTGTCGCGGTATTTCAGCAGGATCTTCCTGGCGTCTTCGGGCATGGGATCGGGATAGCCCAGGCCGCCGAACTCTTCGTCGATCTCGAAGGGCGCCGCCCAGAAATGGCGGCTGCGGCCGACCGTCACCGAGCCGGTCGGGTTGACGGCGGCGAGCGCGCCGATTGTGACGCCGCTGTCGAGCACGGTCGAGGCGGAGCCCAGGCCGCCCTTCAGTCCGAAGGTGAGCGCGCCGGTGCCGGCGCCCGCCGTGCCGATGGCGAAATCCACGGCCGCCGCCTGCACGGCCTCATAACCAAGCTCGCGATAGGGCGGATAACGGCCCCAATCCTTGTCACCGCCATTGCGCAGGTCGAACAGGATCGCGGCCGGCACGATCGGCACGCGGAAGCCACCTACCTCGACGCCGATGTTCTTCTCGCGCAACGCCGCCTGCACGCCCGAGGCGGCGTCGAGGCCGAAGGCCGAGCCGCCGGACAGGACGACGGCATGGATGGTCGCGATCGAATTCTGCGGCTCCAGCAGGTCGGTCTCTCGCGTGCCCGGCGCGCCGCCCAGCACCTGGACTCCAGCCACGGCGGGTTCATCGCACAGCACCACGGTGACCCCGGATTTCAGCCTTGGGTCGATGGCATTGCCAACACGGAGGCCCGCAACGTCGGTGATCAGATTGCGCAGTCCGGTGCGGAACATCACTTGTCCTCCAACTGAACGAAATGCGTGCCGTCGAAGCGGAAGAGGCGGAACGGGTTCTGGCTGAGGTCGCCCTTGTCGTCGAAGCGGATGGTGCCGATCGCTGTCGCGAAATCATGGCCTGTCAGCGCTTCGCCGAGCGGCTGGCCTGAGCTTTCCGCGCTGGTCAGCGCGGCCTTGGCGACCTCGACTGCGGCATAGGACGGCAGCGTGTAGCCGTCCGGCACGATGTTCTTAGCGCTGAAGGCCTGCACGATCTTGGGGTCGGCGACTTGCGACCATTCCGGCGGCGCGATCATCAGCGTGCCGACGGCGTAAGGCACATCGCCCGGCGGCGTGCGCAGGTTCTCGCCGCCGGCGAAAGTGATGCCGGCGTCGAGCTGGGCGGCATCGCGGCCCATGATCGCGATGTCGTCGCCGTCGCCGCCGGCGAACACCTTGGTCGCGCCGGCCTTTTTCAAACGGCCGACCAGGCCGATCTGATTGTCGAGCTGCGGTCGGAACGTGTCGACGAAGACCGGCTTCAGCGCTGCCTGCTCGGCCGCGGCGCGGAAGGTCTCGGCCATCTCGCGGCCATAGATGGTGCCGTCGTCGACGATGGCGAACAGGTCGTCGCGCCAGAGCTGAGTAAGCCGGGCGGCTATCTCGTTGCGCTCATCATCGCCGCGCGGGCCGAGCCGGTAGACTGGCCAGCCGGTCTTGGCGCGCCGGTCGGTCAGGCTTTCGGTTCGCACACCAACCGTGATGACCGGGATGTTGGCACCTTTCAGGATCGGCAGCGCGGCCTCGATCGCCTCGGTGCAGAGAAAGCCCACCACGGCCTTGACCTTGGCGTCGACGAATTCCCTTGCCGCCGCGGCACCGCCGTCGGCCGTGCAGGTATCGTCGACGGCTTTCACCACGATGCCGTTTGCCTCTGCCGCTAGGCCCGCGCCGGTCTCGACCTGCTTCCCGAGGATCGCCGACGGACCGGAAAGCGGCGCCGCAACGCCGACCAGCGTCTCGGCGTCGGCGCTCGCTGCCAGCGACAGCCAGAGCAGCACGGCTGATGTCGTCGTGAGAAGACGCATTCGGGCTAAGAGATCCTCCATGCCGGGAATACAGTCCCGACACTATCGCAGGAAATGCCTAAAGGCTGGCTAAGCGCCGCGCAACACGCGAATTTGCGGATTGCGGTCAAGCACTTCGCCCATGCTATGCAACTTGTGGCGTGCAATATGCCGCCATATATAACGAACTGGTTCCCACAGGTGGATTATCGGTGCTCAAGATCAATGATATCGGGCCGCAGCACTATCGCGATGCGATGGCGCATTTTGCCGGCCACGTGCATGTGGTGACGACGGACGGGCCGGGTGGCAAACGCGGCGCGACGGTGATCGCTGCCTGTTCGGTCTCTGACACGCCGCCGACGGTGCTGGTCTGCCTCAACCGTGAGAACGTCAAGAACGAAGCCTTCATCAAGAACGGCAAGTTCGCGTTGAACACGCTTGCCTCGGACCAGGAAGCCGTCTCGGTAGGCTTTTCCGGTGTCACCGGGTTGCCGGCGGAGGAGCGCTTTGCGCTAGCCGAGTGGGATGTGATCTCGACCGGCGCGCCGGCGCTGAAGGGGGCGCTTGCCGTGTTCGACTGCGAGATCATCGATAGCAAGGACCTTGCTACCCACCGTGTGCTTTTTGGCAAGGTGACAGGCCTGCGCATCGGCGATAATTTGCGGCCGCTGATCTACCACAACCGCGGCTATCACGTTCTTTGAACGGTTGGGCGGAATCCACGGAGACAAGATGACCGCGCCGCGCCCCGCGCCGAAATCGATCGATGAAACGCTCGATCTTTTGACCGCCGCGGACTATGTCGCCGACCGCTCGCTGGCGACCGTGCTGTTTCTTTCGCTGCGCATGAAGAGGCCCTTGTTCCTCGAAGGCGAGGCGGGTGTCGGCAAGACCGAGATCGCCAAGGTGCTGGCCGACGCGCTCGGTCGTCGGCTGATCCGGCTGCAATGCTATGAGGGGCTCGACGTTTCCTCGGCCGTCTACGAGTGGAATTACGCCGCCCAGATGATCGAGATCCGCATGGAGGAGGCGGCGGGCAAGGTCGTGCGCTCCGATATGGAGCGCAACGTATTCTCCGAAAAATACCTGATCCGCCGCCCGGTGCTTGATGCGCTGACCGGCAAGGCGGGCGCCGCGCCGGTGTTCCTGATCGACGAGCTCGACCGCACCGATGAGGCTTTCGAGGCGTTCCTGCTCGAAATTCTCTCGGACTTCCAGGTTACGGTTCCCGAGCTTGGCACGATCAAGGCGGAGGAGCCGCCGATCGTCATCATCACCACCAACCGCACGCGCGAAATCCACGACGCGCTGAAGCGGCGCTGCCTTTATCACTGGGTCGATTATCCGAACGCCGAGCGCGAGCTGGAGATCGTTCGGCGCAAGGTGCCGCAGGCGAACCGCCGGCTGTCGGCGGAGGTCGTGTCCTTTGTCCAGAAACTGCGCCAGGTGGAGCTGTTCAAGGCGCCCGGCGTCGCTGAAACCATCGACTGGGCCGGCGCGCTCACCGAGCTCGACAAGGTGGCGCTCGACCCGGAGACCGTGTCGGACACGATCGGCGTGCTTTTGAAGTACCAGGACGACATCGCCCGTATCGGCGAAGGCGAGGGCCGGCGCATCCTCAATGAGGTGAAGGCCGAGCTTTCGGCGGCGGAGTAGGGGCGATGCCGTCGCCGCGTCCGGAGCCCAAAGAGGCGCGCGCCGATGGGCGCATCGCCGACAACATCGTCTATTTCGCTCGCGCCTTGCGCAAGGCCGGCATGCGCGTGGGGCCGGCCTCGGTCAAGGACGCCATCGAGGCGGTGCTTGCCGCCGGCATCGGCTCGCGCGACGACTTCTACTGGACGCTGCATGCGGTGCTGGTCTCGCGGCACGAGGATCATCCCGTCTTCGACGAGGCTTTCCGTCTGTTCTGGAAATCGCGCGAGCTGATCGAGAAGCTGCTGGCGATGTTCTCGCCGGTCGCGCCGGACGACGCTGAAAAGCAGAAGCCGCGGGCGGCCGAGAACCGCGTCAGCCAGGCGATGTTCGAGGGCCACCGGAAACATCAGCCTGTGCGGGAAGCGCCGGAGATCGAGGTCGATGCGCGGATGACTTTTTCCGGCAACGAGGTGCTGCGCGGCAAGGACTTCGCCCAGATGGACGCCGGTGAAATGGCCGAGGCCAAAAAGGCGATCATGGCCTTGCGGCTGCCCTTCGATCTCGTGCGCACGAGGCGATTCAGGGCCGACGCGCAGGGGCGCCGCATCGATCCGCGCGCCATGATGCGCTCGGCGGCGCGCACCGGCGGCGAGCTTATCCTGCCGAAATTCCGATCTCCGCGCGAAGTGCATCCGCCGCTGGTGGTGCTGGCCGACATTTCCGGCTCGATGAGCCAGTACACGCGCATTTTCCTGCATTTCCTGCATGCGCTGACGGAAAAGCGCCGGCGCGTGCATGCCTTCGTCTTCGGCACGCGGCTGACCAACCTGACCCGCCA
Source organism: Mesorhizobium sp. WSM4976 (assembly GCF_029625685.1). Classification (NCBI taxonomy): domain Bacteria; kingdom Pseudomonadati; phylum Pseudomonadota; class Alphaproteobacteria; order Hyphomicrobiales; family Phyllobacteriaceae; genus Mesorhizobium; species Mesorhizobium sp. WSM4976. The sequence goes on along the minus strand of NZ_JARTVT010000010.1, from coordinate 163,798 downwards.
GATGCGCCATCGCGATCCGGACGAGGCGCTTGCCGAATGCTCCGCGGCGGTCAAGGACTGGTCGGGCGGCACCCGGATCGGCGATACGCTCGCCGAATTCAACCGTTTGTGGTCAAGGCGCGTGCTAGGGCAGGGCGCCGTGGTGCTTTTGATCACCGATGGGCTGGAGCGCGATGACGTTACCGGCCTGTCGCAGGAGATGGAGCGGCTGCATAAATCCTGCCGGCGGCTGATTTGGCTAAATCCGCTTTTGCGCTTCGATGGGTTTGAGGCGCGAGCCCGTGGCGTGAAGGCGATGCTGCCGCATGTCGACGAGTTCCGGGCGGTGCACAATCTCGACGCGCTGGCCGATCTTTGCGCCTCTCTCGACCAGCGGCCGGCGGCCTCGGTCGATCCGCGCCGCTGGTTGCAAACTGGCGGGAGGCGTGCGGCGTAGCCATATGTTCTGCTTGGGAATATCCCGGCGGGAAAACAGACTTTGTGAGAAGCGACGATGGATGAGAGCATTTATCTCGATGAGGCCCGCGATCCCCTGATCATCGCGGAAGGCTGGATGAAGGACGGCAAGGATGTCGCCATCGCGACCGTGGTCGAGACCTGGGGTTCGGCGCCACGTCCGGTCGGCAGCCATCTTGTCATCGACGCCGAAGGGAACTTTCATGGTTCTGTCTCCGGCGGTTGCGTCGAGGGGGCCGTGGTGACGGAGGCAATCGACGTCATCGGCTCGGGCAAGGCCAGGATGCTGGAATTCGGCGTCGCCGACGAAACGGCCTGGCAGGTGGGCCTTTCCTGCGGTGGCCGCATCAAGGTCTATGTCGAAAGGCTGGGCTGACCGCTGTGGATCCGTATATTCTAAAAACCCTCAACGAAGAACGCCGCGCCCGCCGCGCCGCGGTGCTTGTCACCGATCTCGGCGACGGCCGCGACCGCATCGTGTGCGAGGGCGACCATGTCGCGGGCGATCTCGGGACGGCAATTGCCGATGCGTTCCGCACCGGCAATTCGCGGTCGGTGGAGGCGGAAGGGCGGACTTTCTTCCTCAATGCCCATCTGCCGCGGCCGCGCCTCGTGGTGATCGGTGCCGTGCATATCAGCCAGGCGCTGGCGCCGATGGCCAGGATCGCCGGCTATCCCGTCGAGATCATAGACCCGCGCACCGCCTTTGCGACCCCGGAGCGCTTTCCCGACGTCGCGCTGCATGCCGAATGGCCGGAAGACGTGCTGAAGCGCGCGCCGCTCGACAGCTACACGGCGCTCGCCGCCGTCACCCACGACCCGAAGATCGACGATTTCGCGCTGAAGGCGGCGCTCGATGCCCGCTGCTTCTATGTCGGGGCGCTCGGCAGCCGCAAGACCCACGCCAAGCGTGTCGAGCGCCTGCTGGCGCTCGGCGCCGGCGCCGACCAGATCGCCCGCATCCACGCGCCGATCGGCCTCGATATAGGTGCCGCCAGTCCGGCCGAGATCGCTGTCGCCATCCTTGCGCAGACCATCCATGCCTTCCGGACGCGCGGTCTCGAAGCAAAAGGCGCCGTGGCGTGAAATTCGGGCCGGTTGCGATCGACGAGGCGGAAGGTGCGGTGTTGGCGCATGCGACGGCCGCGGGCGAAAAACGGTTCCGCAAGGCGTATCGGCTGAGCCGCGAGGATGTCGCGGCGCTCAAGGCGGCGGGCATCGGCGAAGTCGTCGCCGCGGTGCTTGACGAGGACGATCTCGGCGAGGATGCCGCCGCGGCGAAGATCGCCGCCGCGATGAGCCACCGCAACATCGAGGTGAAGCCTGCGGCGACGGGGCGGGTGAACCTTCACGCGGGCGCTTCGGGCGTCTTTACCGTCGACGCCGGGATGATCGACGCCATCAATGCCGTCGATCCGGCGATCACCATAGCGACGCTGGCGCAGCACGCGCCGGTCGAGAAGGGCCAGATGGTGGCGACGGTCAAGATCATCCCCTTTGCCGTCGCCGCAAGCCTCGTGGACAGCGTGGTGAAAATTTGCGCCGGCCGCGAGATCTTCGCCGTCAACGCCTATCGCCCCATCACCATCGGTGTCATCCAGACGGTGCTCCCTGGCGTCAAGCCGAGCGTGCTCGACAAGACGCTGCGCGTCACCGAGGCGCGGCTGGCACGTTCCGGCGGCCGGCTGACGGCCGAGCGGCGAACGCCGCATGAGGTGGCGCCCGTCGCGGCGGCCGTAACCCAGCTGGCGCGCGACAATGACATGGTGGTGATTTTCGGCGCCTCGGCGATGAGCGATTTCGCCGATGTCGTTCCGGCCGCGATCGAGCACGCAGGAGGTACCGTCGTCCGCGCCGGCATGCCGGTCGATCCCGGCAATCTGCTGGTGCTCGGAACGCTCCACGGCAAGCGCGTCGTCGGCGCGCCTGGATGCGCGCGCAGCCCGAAAGAGAATGGCTTCGACTGGGTGCTCGATCGCTTGATCGCCGGGCTCGACGTGACGGCGGGTGATATTGCCGGCATGGGTGTCGGCGGGCTTCTGATGGAAATTCCGACTAGGCCGCAGCCGCGCGAGCCAGCGACGCAGCCGGCAACGTCGGCGCTGAAGGTCGATATCGTGCTTCTGGCCGCCGGCCGTTCGAGCCGCATGGGCGGCCCGAACAAGCTTCTGGCGCTGTTCGACGGCGAGCCGCTGGTGCGCCGCACCGCCTCGCGCGCGCTGGGCTCGAAGGCGGCCAGCACCATCGTCGTCACCGGCCATCAGCGCGAGCGCGTGCGTTCAGCGCTTGGAGGCCTTGAGGTGAAACTCGCCGACAATCCGGACTTCGCCGACGGCCTTGCGTCGTCGTTGAAGGCGGGCATCGCCAAGGTTGCGCCTGACGCGGCCGGCGCCATGATCGTGCTCGGCGATATGCCCGGCGTTTCGTCGAAGGACCTCGACCGCCTGATCGATGCGTTCCGCCGCTCCGGTGGTCATGCCGTGGTGCGCGCCTCGCACGAGGGCAAGCGCGGCAACCCGGTGCTCTTGCCGCGATCGCTTTTCGCGGCCGTCGCGCAGCTCGAAGGCGATACCGGCGCGCGCCATCTGGTCGAAGCCGAAGGGCTCGACGTCATCGATGTCGAGATTGGCCAGGGCGCCGCGATCGACGTCGATACGCGCGAGGCGCTGGAAGGGGCGGGCGGCGTCCTGCAGGATTGACAAACCGAAGCCGAATTTCGCATGCCTCTCGGCATGTCTTTGCGCTTCCTCTTCGCCCTGCTCGTCGCAACCGGTCTTACCGTCGAGGCTGCCCATAGCCAGACGCTTTCGCTAAAGCCGTTCAAGGACGACCTCTTCGCTTACCCGGCGGCGCTATCCACCGGTGATAATGGCGCCTACACGGTGCTCGACTATCATGAGATGCGGGACATCAATCAGCGCGACGAGGTGCCGGAAAAACGGGTGCGCGCGCAATATACCGATCCCGGTGTGCGTAAGGTGCAGCAGGACCTGATGCTGAAGACCGACGCAGGCGATGTCAGGCATGTGGCGGTCGGCAGGACGGAAGGCGCTTCCATCATCGTGCTGTACCTGCACGGGCAAGGCGGCAGCCGCAAGCAAGGCGTCGACGATTTTACTTTCGGCGGCAACTTCAATCGCATCAAAAACCTAATGGCCCAAAATGGCGGGCTCTATCTCTCGCCGGATTTCCCCGATTTCGGCGACAAGGGCGCGGCACAGGTCGCAGCGTTGATCGATCACTACGCCCGGCAATCGCCCGGCGCGAAAATCTTCGTCGCTTGCGGCTCGATGGGCGGCATGATCTGCTGGAAGCTTGCCGCGCGGAAAGATACTGGCGGCCGCCTCAACGGGCTGCTGCTGCTCGGCTCTCTTTGGGACGATAGCTTCCTCACCAGCCCCGCGTTCAAGCGCCGCGTGCCGGTGTTCTTCGGCCAGGGCAGCCATGACGTGGTCTTCCCGGTTGAGAAGCAGGAAGCCTTCTTCCGCTCGATCCTGGCCAAGAAGTCCTATCCGACACGCTTCGTGCGCTTCGAGACCGGCACACATGGCACGCCGATCCGCATGGTCGACTGGCGCGGCACGCTGAACTGGATGCTGACGAAAGCGCCTTGATAGGCGTGTTTCGTGATCAAGGGGCTGTGTTGTAGTCGATGATCGTCTGCGGATTGATCTCACCGTCATAGGACGCATCGACGTCATACTGGACGAGCGAGAAATCGCCGTTGCGGAAGAGGTAAGTTCCCGATGACGAGGCATCGCCGACACCACGCCATTTGTCGGATGTGGTGATGGTTTTCGTGTTCTCGTCATAGTCAGAGTTGGTTGCCCAGCCGGTGGTCTTGAAACCGATGATGTGGATCGATTCGACCTTGCCTTCGCTGTTGTTGTTCTCGTAGCGGATATCGAGATCCGGCTCGGTGAACTGCAGCTGGGCCACGCCGTTGACGTCGTCGGCGATGTAGTAAACCGCCGTCTCGTTGTAGGCGGCCATCGAACAGAAGAAGCGGAACAGCCGCGTCTCGCGCTCCGGATCGCTGGGCTGGGCGTCCTTGTCCTTGTAGTGGATCGAATGGACATCGGGCTCGCCGACCGGCTTGCCGCCGGGATCCTGTTTGTCGCACTGCCCACCATAAGTGGCGAGAAACGCCTTCTTGGCCTGCTCCAGCGCTTCGTCCTTCTTCGGCGGCGGCGGGCCGTCGCCGCAGCTTGCCGGCACGGCGCTGTCGAAATCCTCGGTCGACGGCTTCATCGCCCCTTTGTCGATGAAGATCGGCTGGAAGGGCGGCTCCTGGACCTGCGCATTGACCTGGCGGACCGTGTAGCAGCCGGCGAAAACCTTGGCCTCGCCCTTCTTGTCGGTCGCCTGGATGGCGACAGGAACGCTGTAGTAGATGCTGCCGGCGGCACCTTCATCCGATACAGCGCCAGTCTTGACCTCAACGGTATCGGTGCCTTCGTAGCCTTTCACGAAGGCGTTGAAATCTTTAGCCGGCTTTGTATCCCCGAAATAACCCCAGGCGCGGGCGAATTCGTGGCGGTTGATGGCGCTGTAAAGCGAGCGGATGACGGCGTCGGCCGTGGACCTGTCGTCGATATAGGGCGCATCGGCCGCAAAAGCGGACTGGCCGATACTGGACATGGAGAAGACGGCAGCCGCAGCGAGAAAGACATGTCTCATCGGGAATCTCCGCTCGATAACGAAAATACTACCACGGCGATTGCGGCGGCGCGGTGACGTTGAGGGCATGAACACTTGAAGAATTGTGGCCGGAGGCGTTAGGTCACGGCCCGCGGCGCTGGGGCCGTGTTGGGAGGTTACTCGTGACTATTTCCATGTACGATGTTTCCGTGGGCGTCTTCTCCGCCCGGCTGAAGGCGCTGGCCAGCGTGTTGACGGCAGCGGAGCAGAATGCCGGCGAGCGCAAGATCGATCCGCAGGTGTTTCTCACGGCGCGGCTGGCGCCGGACATGTTTGCGCTGGCCAGACAGGTACAGATCGCCACCGACCATGCCAAGGGCGCGCCGTCGCGGCTCGCCGGCCGCGAGGTGCCGAAATACGAGGACAATGAAGCGAGCTTTGCCGAGTTGCAGGCCCGAATCGCCAAGACGCTCGATCATCTGGCGACGTTCTCGGCGGCTGATCTGGAGGGTTCGGAGGACAGGACGGTCGAGGTGAGGCTCGGCGGACGCGAAACCACGCTGCCCGGCCTGCAATACCTGCTGCATCTCGCGATGCCGAATTTCTATTTCCACGTCACGACGGCCTACGACATCCTGCGCCACAATGGCGTGCCGCTCGGCAAGCAGACATTTTTGGGAAACCGCTGACTTTTGGATGGCTTTGAGGTTTCCCGGCAGCCCGGGAAACCTCTTTGGTTCGGCGTTGCTCAGCGGGCCGACATTTCCCGCGCGATACGCGGAAAGTCCGCCGGCTTGATGCCGATATCGGCGCGGTCGGCATTGCTCATCGCATTGAGAAGCGCGAGCGCCGCGCGGTAGCGCTGGTGTTCTTGCGGCCGTGGCCGAGCGAACATTTCAGTGAAGAACCCCATGACTCAATAGCCCCTATTGGTCCTCCCAACGCCGAAGTATAGGCGATTTGCCAAAATTGTGCAGTGCAGCAATTGCATGGCTGCCATGCCGCATCAGATTTCCGCCACAATCGCTTTTCCGTGAAACTCTCGCCAGACTCAATCGTAGGTTGGTGCCGGCATTTGGCCGGCTTTTTCCTCGCCACTCCTGGCGATCTTGCCGGACTGCACGAAAATGCGGTCCGGCTTTTTACTTGATGGCTCCGGCCGGCAGAATGCCTGCAATTGTTAACGTCGCCAGAAGTCATTTTTAACGAGGGCGCCCTATTTTCAGTCAACGCATGGCCGTCACGACAGGGAGGCTGAGATCGGCACCGGGAACAAGCTCGATTTTGCTTCGTTGCTCGACGATCTGATCGTCGACTCGGAGAAAGGAGAGGAAGAGGGCGCCCGGCCGTCTATCCCGTTCGACTATCTGTCCGTTGCCGATGAACTTCATTCCGGCCGAATCAAGGTCGCGAGCGAAAGTGTCGCCGCCGAATATCGCGAGTCCGCCGCCGACCTTGCCGCGGAGTTCACCGCGATGCTCGACCAGGCAAAGCTGTCGCTCGCGGGCGAAGAGCAATGGCCCGAGGAGCAGCTGCCGTCAATCGATCCCGAAGCCATAGCCGGCGAGCTCGGCCTCGACCATCCAGCGAAGAATGCCGATTTCGGCCGCATCCGGCGCAATTTCGCTTTCGCCAACCATCCGGATCGGGTCGCGCCGCATCTGCGCCAGCGCGCCATGATCCGCATGCAGGTTGCCAACATGCTGATCGACGAGGCGAAGCGGCGGGCTTTGGCCGGGGCGCGCCGCTAGCCGCGCAATTCACGCAAAAAAAGCGAAGACTGCGGGCTTGGAGAAACTTCGGCCTGTGTTTTATGCTTGAATTTCCTCCCCGCGCTGCCCCGCGCAAAACTCCCGCCGGAGAAACCCCATGCATAAACGCCGCCTCGGTCGGACCGACCTCCTTGTTTCGCAAATCTGCCTCGGCTCGATGACCTGGGGGCAGCAGAACACCGAAGCGGAGGGCCACGCGCAGATGGATCTGGCTTTCTCGCGCGGGGTGAATTTCATCGACACGGCCGAGCTTTATCCGATCCCGCCCAAGGCCGAGACGCAAGGGCGGACCGAGAAGATCATCGGCACCTGGATGAAGACCAATCGCAACCGCGACAAGGTCATCCTTGCCTCGAAAGTGGTCGGCCGTACGGCCAACGCGTGGTTCCGCGGCGATCGTCCCTCGAAGCTGGTGCGCGCCGACATTTTCGACGCTGTCGAGAAGTCGCTGGCCAAGCTCGGCACCGATTATATCGACCTCTACCAGATCCACTGGCCGGACCGCGACATTCCGTGGGGCTCGAATCCGACGCGCGTCGGAGCGGTGGCGCGTCGCCCGGATGCGGCAGGCACTCCGGGAGAAGAGACCCCGGTTGCCGAAACGCTCGCCGTCTTCGAGGAACTGGTGAAGGCCGGCAAGATCCGCCATCTCGGCCTCTCGAACGAAAGCTCCTGGGGCGTCATGCGCTTCGTCTTCGAAGCCGAAAAGGGCACTGGTCCGCGCGTCGCCTCGCTGCAGAACGCCTACAATCTCGTCAACCGCACCTTTGAGGTGAACCTTGCCGAGGTCTGCGAACGCGAGCAGATCGCGTTCCTTCCCTATTCGCCGCTGGCCCAGGGCTATCTCACCGGCAAGTATGACCACGGTGCGCGGCCGCAGGGTTCGCGCTCCCAGCTCTTCAACCGCGGCCAGCGCTATGAGACGCCGAATGCAGCGGAAGTGCTGCTTCAATACAATGAGCTGGCACGCTCCTTCGGCATGGAGCCGGCGCTTTTTGCCAATGCCTATGTGACAAGCCGCCCCTTTGTTACCGCGAACATCGTCGGCGCGACCACGATAGCGCAGCTCGACATGGCGCTGTCCTCGGCCGACGTCGCCTGGACGGAAGAGATGCAGAAGGCGGTCGACGCCATTCACCAGCGCGTCGGCAATCCGTGTCCTTGAGCGGAATCGATTGAAAAACAAAAGGGGTGGAGAGATGGCAGAGTTTCCGATCGAGGCCGTGCGCGGCCGATTTCCGGCGCTTTCGCTGACCGATGAAGGGCGCCGGCGCATCTATCTCGACAATCCCGCCGGCACGCAGGTGCCGCGGGCCGTGGCGGATGCGGTGTCGCGCTGCCTGCTCTCGACCAACGCCAATCTCGGCGGCTTCTTCGAAACGACGGTCGCTGCGCAGTATGTGGTCAACGCGGCGCATGCCGCGATGGTTGATTTCCTCAACGCATCGAGCGTCGAAGAGATCATCATCGGCGCGAACATGACGACGCTGACCTATCACATGTCGCGCACGCTCGGTCGCACGATGAAGCCGGGCGACGAGATCATCGTCACGCGTATGGATCACGAAGGCAATGTCTCGCCCTGGCTGCAGCTTGCCGAGGATCTCGGCCTGGTCGTGCGCTTCCTGCCGTTTGACGAGCGGAGCTGGCAGGTGGAGGAGGCGGCGCTGAAGGCCCTACTCTCCGACAAGACGCGGCTCGTCGCGCTGAATTATGCCTCCAATCTCACCGGCTCGATCAACCGCGTGAAGGCGCTGACCGCGATCGCCAGGCAGGCCGGCGCGCTGGTCTATGTCGATGCCGTGCAATTCGCGCCGCATGGGCTGATCGACGTTCAGGCGCTCGGCTGCGATTTCCTGATCTGCTCGGCCTATAAGTTCTTCGGGCCGCATATGGGAGTATTGTGGGGGCGCCGCGACGTGATCGACGGTCTCAAGCCTTACAAATGCCGCTGCTCGTCAAATGGGCTGCCGGAGCGATTCGAGCTTGGCACGCCGCAGATCGAGCTGATGGCCGGGCTGGAGGCGGCAATCGACTATTTCGCCGATCTCGGCGCGGCCGCCGGCGAGACCGGATCGCGGCGGCAGCGGATCACCAAGGCTTTTGAGGTCTCGATCGATTATGAGAATGCGCGGGCCCGGCAATTGATCGAAGGCCTGTCCGATATCGAGGGGCTGGTCATCCGCGGCATCACCGATCCGGAACGTCTTGCCGAGCGGGTGCCGACCGTTTCCTTCACGGTCGAGGGCATCGCGCCGGAAACGATCGTGCGGCTGATGAACGCCGAAAACATCTTCCTGTGGTCAGGCCACAATTATGCGTGGGAGATCGTCCACCAGCTCGGCATCCCGGCCGAGCAGGGCGTCGTGCGCATCGGCATTGCCCATTACAACACGGCAGCCGAGATCGAGGAGACGCTGGAAAGCGTGCACCGTGTGATCGCGATGCTGCGGCAGCAGCGCTAGTCTTTTTTGCCACCGAAGCCGGTCAGGAAGGCGGTGAGATTGTCGCCGAGCGCATCGCAGAGATAGCCGCCTTCCTGGACGATGACCGTCGGCAGTCTGAGACCGGCGATCGCTTCGCCGATGCGCGAGAAGCCAGGCGTCGTCACCGACAGGCCGCCGAACGGATCGCCTTCGAAGGCGTCGAGGCCGAGCGCCACCACAAGCGCCTCCGGCGCGAAGGCGCGGATGCGCTGAGAGACTGCGGCAAGCGCTTCGAGAAAGGCCGCGTCCCCGGATTTGCGCGGCAGCGGCAGGTTGAGATTGTAGCCGAGGCCGGGGCCTTCGCCGCGCTCGTCGGCATGTCCCCAGAAGAACGGGTAGAAGCGCACCGGATCGGCGTGCAACGAGACGGTCAGCACGTCGGGGCGGGCATAGAAGATGCCTTGCGTGCCGTTGCCGTGATGCAGGTCGACATCGAGGATGGCGACGCGGGCGGAATTCTTGCGCAGCACCTGTGCCGCGACGGCCGAATTGTTGATGAAGCAGAAGCCGCCGGCGACATCGGCGAAGGCGTGATGGCCCGGCGGGCGGCAGAGTGCGTAGGCCGAAGGCGCGCCGGCCATCACCGCTTCAGCGGCTTCCACCGCGCTCCAGGCGCTCCACAACGCGCTGTTCCAGGTCTCGGCCGAGATCGGGCAGGCAGTATCGGCCATGTGGTAGCCGGCCTGGCCGACCGCCGAGGCCGGATAGGAGCCGTTGCGTGCGATCGGATGGATGTTCGGAATGACTTCAGCCGAAGCGCCTTCGATGCGCTGCCATCGCGTGAAAATATGCTCGAGGAAGTCGAGATATTCAGGCGTGTGCACCGCCGCGATCGGGCCAAGCCCGTGATTTCCTGGACGTTCGACCGTCAAACCGGCCGATCTTGCGCCGGATAACAGTCTCTCCACCCGCTCCGGCTTTTCCGGGTTGGGCTGCGGTGCGCCGCTGGAGAGGAAAGCCTTGGGATCATGACGTTGCTGCTCCTCGGCGTAGAAGGCTTTCATCGTCATTCCTCCGGCGTGTCGGCAAAGGCGAAGAAGGCATCGCCGACGATCTTCTGCACCTGCTCGTAGCTCGACCAGCCGATGCCCAATTTCTCATAGAAGGCCTTGGCCGTTTCATTGTCGGTGTCGACGGACAGCCTCAGATACACGCCGCCAGCCGCGCGGCATTCTTTCGCGACGCGCCGCAGCAGCTTTTCGCCGACGCGGCGGCCGCGAAAACGGTCCTCGACATAAAGGTCCTGCACGTAGACGCCTGGCCGGCCCCTCCAGGTCGAGAAGATCGGGAAATGCAGGCAGAGTCCGGCGAACTCGCCGCCGACCTCGGCAATCAAGGTCGAGAAGGCGGGGCTGGCGCCGAAACCATAGCGGCGGAGATCGTCGGGCGTGGAGGTGATTTCCTGATGCGCGCCGATGTGGGTGCCGAGACGCAGCAGCGCGGCATGGATGGTCTCGACGTCGTCGATGCGGCCGGGGCGGAGGGTGACCGGTGCCGGCATCAAAATACCTTTCTCAGCCTTCCACCGGCAGATCGAGCTCCCGCGCCAGCGCCTCCAGCGAGTCGCCAATGATGGAGATCATCTCGCCGATTTGCTCGCGGGTGATGATCATCGGCGGCGCCACCATGAAATTGTCGCCGTCGACGCCACCCTTGACCTTGCGGCCATAGATGATCAGGCCGCGCGCGTAAGCGTGATCGAGCAGGCGCTGCGTCGCCTTGCTGGCCGGGTCGATCGGCTTCAGGGTCTCCGGGTCGGCGACCATTTCCGCACCGGTGAGCAGGCCCTTGCCGCGCACATCGGCGATGAAGGGGAAGCGCTTTTGCAAGCCCTTCAACTCCGCCATCAGAACGTCGCCCATGGCGGCGGCATTGGCGATCAAGCCGAGCCGATCCATCTCACCGAGCACCGCGAGGCCTGCGGCGCAGGCCAGTGGGTTGCCTGAATAGGTGTGGCCGTGCTGGAAACCGCCGGAGGCCAGCAGAGGCTCGACGAGGCGCATCGGCGCGGCAAGGGCGCCGAGCGGCGCATAGCCGGAGCCCAGCCCCTTCGAGAGGGCGACGATATCAGGCCTGCAGTTCCAGTGATCGCCGCCTAGGAACTTGCCCGTCCTGCCGGCGCCGCTCATCACCTCGTCATGGATCAGGAGGATGCCGTAGCGGTCGCAGATCTCGCGGATGCGCGGATAGTAGCTGTCGGGAGCGACAAGGGCGGCCGTCGCCGCACCGCCGATCGGCTCCATGATGAAGGCCAGAACACTTTCTGGGCCTTCACCCTGGATTTTCTCCTCCAGCATGTCGGCATAGCGGATACCGCGCTGCTCCATCGAGAGATTGTCGCGGTCGCGCCAGGCTGTCGGCGCCGGCACTGTCGGCATCACCCGCATCATTGGCGTGAAGGTTTCGGCCAGCGCATCGTCGCCGGTGACGGCAAGCGAGCCAAGCGTCCCGCCATGATAGGAGGGGAAGCGGGCAATCACCTTCCAGCGCTTGGGTTGGCCGGTGGCGACGGCCCACTGCCGGGCGAGCTTGATGCAGGATTCGGTCGCTTCGGAGCCGCCGGAGACGAAGAAGATGCGGTCCATGCCTTCAGGCAGTTTTCCGGCCAGCGCCCGCGCGAGTTCTTCCGCCGGCTCGTTCTCGAAATGCAGCCGGTAGGCGAAGGTGGTCTTGTCCATCTGCCGCTTCATGGCATCGAGCACGTTGCGGTTGGAATGGCCGATATTTGCGACCATCGGCCCGCTCGAGCCATCGATGAAGCGGCGGCCGTCCGTGGTCCAGAAATAGATGCCGTCGGCACGATCGACGAGCGGCCGGCGCAGGCTGGATAGATAGAACAGATGCGATGGCGGCCGCGCTTCGGCTTCGGGGGCGGGCTGGACTTGCGGTTTCGACATGTCAGGACTTCCCAAGGTAGCGGTCGAGAACATTCTTGGTCACGCGTTCGACCATCGCGTCCTGCCTTAGCAGGCCGGCGACCCATTCGCAGCTTCCGGCATGGAACACCTCGCCCTTGCCGCGCGGGAAATTGACGATCATGCCGTTTCCGCGCTTGACCTTGTCGAGGTTGGCGTCGCTCGCTTCGCCGAACAAAGTCTCGGCCGTGAAGCGGCCGTCCTCGTCAGTGAGGAATTGGTCCTCGATCGGGATGTCGGCGCTTTCCTCGACCTGGCTTGCCATGCCGACCGCCAGAACCTGCAAGCCTTCCGGCGCGCCGCTCTCCGCGCTCGGGTGGGGCAGGCCGCCGCGGATCTCGAAGTCGAGGCCGTCAACCTCATAGCCATAGACATGGCTGTCGACTCCGAGCAGGTCGCCATAATAAATGCCTGTGCCGGCGAAGGCCCAGTGCTCCGGACGATAGACGGGGAAGCCGCGCACACCGCGCGGCGCGCAACCGCCCCAGCCGGCATAGACGCCTCGCGTTGCATTGAGGCCGAAGGTGGCGCTGCCCGGACGGCCGATCTCGGGCGCTTCCCAGGAATTGGTGGCGCGGGTCACATCGCCGCCGCGATAGGCCGGGTCTTCCGCGCGCGCCTTGTATTTGTAGCAGACCTGGCGGCGGCCTTGATCCTCCAGCCTCGTCTGCCACATGAAATTGCCGGCGAAGCGCGCCGCATGTCCGCCGCGATCGACATAGTTGTCGACCGCGTCGCGCATCTCCCAGGTCCAGTATTCATCGTGCCCTACGAAGACGACGCAGTCATAGCCGTTGAGGATTTCGGGCGAGAAATGGAGCTCGTGCTGGCTGGCGAGATCGACCTGATAGCCGGCGCGTTCGGCGAAGCGGAAGAAGTGGCTGTCATAGCTTGCCCAGCCGGAGGAGGCGTATTTCTTCGAATGGCCGGTGGCGAAGGCCCATTCCATGTGCGGATAGCGTGGCACGGTCTTCGGCGGCACCGCGACTTCGAGCGGCACGCGCGGCGCATCCTTGGGCAGCACGACGAAGCCGCGGCACCAGGGGCGCTGCGTCGAGACCGTTGTGGCGTACTGATCGCGATTCGGGCCGGTGATGCCCTGATAGTGGTTCGAGCCGCCCCAGGTGTTGTACGCAAGCCAGGTGCCGGTCGCGGCCACCTGCAACAGACGGCCCGGCTTGCGGCCAGGCCCGGCCGCGACGATGAAGAGATGGTGGCTGCGGATCGGATTGCCGCCGCAGCCTTCGGCCGAGAGCGTGACGCGATAGGCGCCCGACGGCCAGTCCTCGCCGACACGGAATTCGAAAGAAGCCTCCCAGCCGCAGCCGTCGACCGAGCATTGGTCGGGCGTATCCTGCCAGCGCGACGACAGGCCCGATCCCTCGAAGACCTTGGTTTCGTCGGCGCCGTCGCGGATGACGACAAGGCTGAAGTGCGGCGCCGTCGAACTGACGAAAAGCGTGACTGGCTCGCCCGGACGATAGGACAACCGATCACTGTAGCACCAGATCTCGCCGCGCTCGCCGTCCATGCCCGGCCATTCGTAATAATGGCCGCGCACCGCCTCTCGGCGCTGCTCGGGCGTCAATCCGAAATCGGGGAATTCGGTGGGCAATTGCGTCAAGGTGCACCTGAGATCACGAAGCCGTCATTGAGACCATCGGCCGGCCAGGCGTCAAATGGAAAGCATCGGGCCAGCAGGCACCTGCGCTTGGCGATATCCATCAAACGGACTATTCAGCTTCAGGCGACGTTTAAACCCGGGAGCCGACATGCTGCGTGTGCAAAAGGTCAAGGTCGACGACATCTATGTGCCGACGGCGCGGCGCAAGACGCTGCATCCGGAAACCGTGCGCCACCTTGCCGAGGATATCCTCGAGAACGGCATGAAGACGCCGATCCAGGTGCGGCATGACGGCAAGCGGCACATCCTGGTCGAGGGGCTGCATAGGCTCGAAGCCGCGAAATGGCTGGGCGAGACCATGATCGACGCCTATCTCGTCCAGGCCAAACGCCACTGATTCAAGAGACCTTGGCCCTCCGCGGCTGGCGCAGATGCCTGACGCCGCTCATTTCAACGAATTTCGTCGCCGTGTCCCAGAGATAGTCGCCATAAAGGAACGGCTCGAAGGGCTCTGCGCCCTCAAGCGGCAGCGGCGCGATCTCGGCGTCTACGCGTGGCTCATAGAAGAACGGGATCGAGAAGCGCGCCTGTTTGGGCGCGATCACCCGATGCCGGGTCGCGCGCACCCGGCCGGCGGTCCAGCGCTCCAGCAACTGTCCGAAATTGACGGCGAGTGTGTTGTCGGCGGGCGGCACATCGATCCATTCGTCGGCAAGGTTTCTTGCCTGCAGGCCCTCGACACCGTCCTGCGCAAGCAAGGTAACGAAACCGGAATCGGCATGCTCGCGGCCGATGATGGTCCGCATCTCGCCCTTGTGCATCACGGAAAAGTCCGGCCCGCTCAGATCGACGCCGCTGTTCGGGTCACGTAGCGGATAGCGGATCAGGCGCAATGTGGAGATGCCGCCTTCGAAATCCTTATCGAAAACGGTCTCGGTCAGGCCAAGGCCGCGCGCGACAGAGCGCAGCAGCGCGTTGCCGACCTTCTCCATCGCCTTGTAGTAGCCGGCGGCAGCCTCGCGCCAGCCGGGCAGGGCGCTTTCCGGCGGGAGCGGCGTGGCCTCGCAGAGGGGATCGCGGGCATCCAAGCTGGAGGGTTGCGTCCGCGCGTCGGCGATGTCCGGCCCCATATCGATGCCTTCCTTATAGGAGACGGCGCCCGGCTGCAGCGGAAACCAGCCGCGGTAGACATTTTCCTTGGTGCGGTCGAAATTCCAGCGCAGCAGCTTCTGCTTTTCAGCCTCGGGCAGCGAAAAGATCGCGAGCAGCCGCGCCCGGTTCTGCCGCGTCAGCCAGTCGTCGCCCGGAAAGTTGCGGATCGCCATGAAGCCGATGCCGGAGGCCGCGGCCATGATCCTGGAGTCGGTCTGGTCGCGGGCGGGCGAGGGGGGACCGAACAAGGGTGCGATCGCGATCGTCTCGATGTCGGCCATCAATCTTCCTCCCGTCGGACGCCGCAAGCAGGGCGCGGCGGCCGGCGATTGTCAATCGCAGGCGACGGCGCGTCATTGGGCCACCGCATCAGCGCTGGCGATTGCATCCCATCAATGTTTTTTGTTTGACCCGGTCGGGTCGGCCACTACCTTGCCGAGATTTTCTCGAGATGGGTATAGGTGATGGCGAAATATGAGGGCGGGTGCCTATGCGGCGCGGTGCGTTACAGCGCCGAGGCGGAGCCGATCAACGAGCGTGTCTGCCATTGCCGGATCTGCCAGAGGGCGATCGGCGCGGCCTTCAACGCGCGACTTCTGTTCCGCATCGACGATGTGGCTATCGAGGGGCCGGTGGCGACGATCAATTCCACGCCGGACCTCCAGCGCGGCTTCTGCCCGGTCTGCGGCACGACCATGTTCTCGCGCCGCGACTCCAGGGGTATTCTCGGCGTCACCTCCGGCTCGCTCGATGACCCGTCCCTGTTCAAGCCGGATATGCATTTCTGGACTGCCTCGAAGCAATCCTGGCTGATGCTCGAGGACGGCCTGCCGCAATATGAAGGCGCGCCGCCAGCCTGAGTCATTGCGACGCATCTCTGCACAAAAATTTCATCTCCGCTGCACGACATAGCCGGCAAAGCGTCATTGGCGGGCCATCTTTGGCTGCCTATCTAAGCGCCATGCGGGCAGGCATCGAGGAGGCGACGGATGAGCGAGAGCATCAACACCCTGGACGAGCTTTTGAACGACCCGATGATCCAACTCGTGATGGAACGCGACCGGGTGCGTGCGGTCGAGATTCGCCTGCTTCTGGAGAAGGCTCGCGACAGGGCTGGCGATGATCACCGCATCGAACAGGCTTCGGTGCCGCCGGCCCATGTGGTGGCAAGAAGCTGTCTGAAGCAGTGGCTCTACCGCTGAGGCAGTCCCAAGATAGGTCGGCTTCACGCCGGGAATTGCGCAAGGACAACAGCCGCGGGTCAGCTCGAATGCGCGGGCAGGTAGCTGTAATGATTGCGCAAATAGGCGAGCTTGAAGCCAAGCCGGTCGTAATTGCGATAGGCCGGCCCATCGCGGTCGGGGCGCGGCGCCTCGATGTCGGCGACGAAGAGTTTTGCGCCGGCGGCGATGCCGTCGCGAACCAGCCTTTCGCCAAGCATGGCATCAAGATCGAAGCTCGGCGCCATGATGCCCGGCACCGGGGCGTCGATACCGCTCCACGCCGCGCCTTCTGAGATGAAGAGCGAGCGTACGGCGACGACGGCGCCCCTGCGTTTAAGCATGTAATGACGCCAGCCCTTGCGGCCGACAAGCGCGGTGAGCCAGGGCGTCGTGGGGAGCCTGTAATTGGCATCGATGAAGGAAGCCCATTCCGAAGCCGTCCTGGGCGTGACCTCCTCGATCACCAGGTCGTCGACCGGGATCAGCGGATCGCCCGGAAAAAGCGGTTCGTCCGGCAACGGCGTCGCGTCGCGATAGATGCGCTCCCAGCCGCCTTGATGCTGCAGGCCGCGCGCTTCCAGCCAGCATCGCAGCCGCGTCGGCTCGGCATGCGGATTGGTATAGAACCACGGCCGCATGACGCCGGCATCACGGTAGCGGGCGAGCAGCACATCGACCTGGTCTTCCGTCGCCGGACCGTCGACACCGATATTCTTCACGCAGTTGAAATGGATGAAGGGGATCGTCCTGCAAGTGGTCCAGATCAGATCGCCTTCGCTTGCGATCGAGAGCCCTTGCCGCGCCGCGAAATCGGCGGGCGCCGCTTTGTAGAGATCGAGCCAGGCAGCCACTTCGGCGCGCTCGATGGCGCGGCTAGTCTCGCGCGACACCTCCTCGATCGCGATTTCAGGGAGATGCGTTGCCGGCGGCGTGACCGGCTCCAGTTCCGAGAGGGCGGTCGACATGAAGATCCTCCTCCTATACCTTACAGCGTAAGATTAGTGAATGATAATATGACGCCTGGCGTTGTCAAGCAGGATTAGCGGCATCTTACAAATCCGTGAGTTGGAATCACGCCATCGTGAGGCTAAGCCTGTCATCGAGGGGCTTTTCGAATGACGATTCACTTTTGCCTCGGAGAAGGCCTGGGGCGCAGGGAAAAGGGTTGAGATGACCGACGTCTGCACTCAAGGGTTGGATACCGGCTTTGTCGGTCTGGGTTATGCCAAGGTGGCGTTCCTGGGTATCGTGCAAGGCATCACCGAATTGCTGCCGATCTCGTCAACGGCGCATATGCGCATCGTTCCGGCCGTCCTTGGCTGGCAGGATCCCGGCTCGGCTTTCTCCGCCGCCATGCAGTTGGCGGCGCTTGCGGCGGTGGTCAGCTATTTCTGGAGCGACGTCAGGGACGTGCTGTTCGGATCGCTTGCGGCGATCTCGCGCCGCGATTTCAGCGACCGCTATTTGCGCCTCGCGATCAGCATCGTGCTTGCCACCGTCCCGATCGTCATTGCCGGCCTTGCGCTTTCCGGCGTGCTCAACGCTTGCAATTCGCCGCTGCGCGGGCTCGCCGTCATCGGCTGGGCCTGCATCGCCATGGCGATCCTGCTGGGGCTCGCCGAGATATTCGCCAGCCATAAGCTGGTGCTGCGCCAGGCATCGATTCTCGACGCACTGCTGGTAGGCATTGCTCAGGTCGGCGCGCTGGTTCCCGGCGTCTCCCGTTCGGGCTCGACGCTGACGGCGGCAATGGGGCTGGGCTTCGCACGGGCCGAAGCAGCGCGGCTGTCGTTCCTGCTCGGCTTGCCGGCCATCGCGCTCGCCGGTCTCAAGGAACTCTATGAACTGCACAAGGTGCATCTCGATGGGCATGGCTGGTCGGTCCTGGCTGTCGGCCTTGTCGTGGCCTCGATCTCGGCCTTCTTTGCGATATGGGGGCTGATGCGGGTGCTCGAGCGCTTCTCCGCTTGGCCGTTCGTCATTTATCGCGGCCTGCTCGGCGTGGTGCTGTTGCTCGGCCTGGCGTTAGGATGGCTATCGTAGCAGATCCGGCTCTTTCGGCGGCCAGCGCACGAGGCGTGCGCCGCTTCGCAGGGTTTTTCTCCTGTCTGCTGCTTATGATGCCGTTGGCCAGCGCCAATGGCCTGGGCCGCCAATGGCAGGCCGGCCAATATTCCTTCTCGGACGAACTTGGCGGTTTTCTGATCCGATCCGTCTCGGGAGCGGGAACACGATCCGATCCGGCTGTTATTAGCGAGGAATTGGAATCGGCGGACCCCGTCATTCTGACGATCCGCGCCCGGCAGCCGACAGCCAATTTCACGGAGGGGATTCTCTATCTGCGGATCGAGGCCCTCAACGGCACCGGACACCCCTGGGTGGATTTCCTGTTCGAGCTGCAGTCGATATTGGATCAGCCGAGTGTGTTCGGCGACGGGCTGTCCTTCGACCAGTCGCACACGCCGTCCGACTTCATCTCGGCCGACAGTTTCGCGCGATACGACCGTCAGTTGGAGCCCTTCGATCGCCTTCGGTTTCTCGATGGCCATGTTGATATCCGCCATCAGGCGACCTTCGATTTCCTCGTCACCGACTTCAATCCGAAAAGCGTCTTCTATCTGCTGCAGGACCCGGGTATTCCGGCCTCCTGACAATCCTGCCCGGGTGGCGGAAATCGCCGCATGAGATGACGGTTCGTCTCATTGCCACGTTCAGCTATTGGTACGCTCATGGATTTTTCGACATTGCTGAACTCGGTGCCTTTGCTAGCCACCCTGGTAAAATTGGCCGTGCCCGCCGCGGTCGGCGCCGGCATGGGCTTCGGCCAATGGCTGGCGGCACTGCCGCCCTGCCGCAACCAGACTTTCGAGAACGCCGCTTATCTGGTCTGCGAGGCCGATCCGAAGCATTTTTCCATCGAGCTGTTCTGGAAGAACAGGAATGGCGACTTTTATCGCTCGCTGCACAATCTCCGCACCGCTCAGCAAGCGTCGGGACGCACCATGCTGTTCGGCATCAATGCCGGCATGTATCACCCGAACCTTGCGCCGGTCGGGCTCTATGTCGAACGGGGCGAGCAGATCACGCCGGCGAAGACCGGGTCGGGATCCGGCAATTTCTCCATGCAGCCCAACGGAATCTTCTATCTCAGCGCCGGCAAGGCCGGGGTTCGCGCGACCAGGGACTACCTCAAACATCCGCCACGCGTGGATTACGCCACGCAGTCCGGGCCGATGCTGGTCATCGACGGCAAGCTGCATCCGAAATTCCAGGCCGATGGCACCTCGCGCAAAATCCGCGACGGCGTCGGCGTGCGGGCCGACGGCGTCGCCGTCTTCGCGATCTCGGACGATGTCGTCACCTTCCACGAGTTCGCGCGGCTTTTCCGCGACCAGCTCGGCTGCCCGAATGCGCTTTTCCTCGACGGCTCGATCTCCAGCCTCTATGCGCCCGGGATCGGGCGAAACGACGATTTCTGGAATCTCGGGCCGATGATCGGCGTGTTCAGGCGCTGACCACGCGCTTTTTCCACTGCGCTTTAGCTTTAACTGGACTCGTCCTGGATCGCCGAGAGCAGCCATGGTTCTCCCGTTTGGCGGGTAAAGGTCCACAGCTCGCTCGCTTCGACCGGATTGTTGGGATCGCCCTTCTCGACGGCGCCGGTCTGGCGGTTGCGCATGATATCGATCGCCGACCAGCGCATCGCCACGGTGGCATAGTCGCGCGGTCCCTCCCGCCAGGCCTCCGCTATTTCGCCCTTCAGCAACCGAAGGTTTGTGACCTCGTTCTTGAGGCCGCGGGTGGCATTGTCCGCCAGCTCCTCCGACAAGTAGGAGACCATTTCCGGGGTCGTCAGCCGGCGCAATCCCTGGTGATCCTCGCGGGTGAAGGCAGCCTGCACCTCGCCAAGGATTCGTTCGAATGCGTCGCGATCGGTGTCCGTGATGCCGATTTCGTCCGTGCCGGATGCATCGATGGAGCCGAAGCCCGCGGTGCTGGGCGAATAGCTGGGCGGCGTGCCTCCCCAGCCTTGCCGTCCGAACGGAATGCCGGCGCTTCGCATATTGGCCGGCGCGGCATTGTCGCGACTGAGGAACCGCATCGCCAGCATCACGAGGCCGCCGATCAGCAGCAACTGGAAGATGAAGCTCAGCCCGCCGCCGACGCCGCCGAAACCATGGCCCAGCATCATGCCGAACAGGCCCTGGAAAAACAGCCCTCCCACAAGGCCGCCGACAAAACCGCCGCCGAAACCACGCCAGAATCCGGGGCGCGCGGAGCCGGGAAACGCCTGCGGCGATGGGACGGACTGGGTAGTTTGGGGCGTCATCGAACGCGTGACGGGAGCCGTGTAGGGAGCCGTCCTGGTCGGCGCGGGCGCCTGGTAGGTGCGGCTGCCACGGCTGCCGAAGCTGCCGCCCATGCGCGCCTCGGCGGTGCCGATGGAGACGGTCCCGAGCGCCATCAGCAGGATCATGAGGAACGGCGCGACTTTGATCGTTCGTGACTTCGGCATTAAGCACAGTCCTTGGGTAAGTGAGCGCTTCACTTTGCGCGAGCCCCTTATATGGGGTGCGAAACGGGCCAGGGTTAGGCCCTGCTTCAATGCGTCCGCGGATCCGGCGACGATCGTCCTGATTCTAAGCTCGGTCTCGGCTGCGCCTTCGCGCAGGGCGAGGTGATGGGGGACACACCCCGATTCGGTCACGATCGTCGCGCGAAAGGTAAATTTTGATTCAAACTTTGTTGGTAATTTCTCATTAGGAATGGGGCTTCCGGCGGCGCTGTTCCTGCCTTCGGTCTGTTTTGTTTTGCGTACAGGTCAAAGATGCGGATTTTTGGCGTCGTCAGTTTCGTGCTCGCAGCGCTTTGCCTTGCCGGCTGCTCGTCCACGTCGGGCGTCGATGCCTTGCAACTGCCGTCCAACGAGACGACCAGCTCGGTCGTGCGGCCAGCAGCCCCGGTATCGAAGGGCATGAGGGCGGTCCAGCGGGAGAAAACTGTCGAGACAGCGTCGATGTCGGGGGTGTCGCGCATCAAGCCACCGGCGCCGTTGCTCGACGAGGGTAACGCTAGCCCCATCGACGAGAATTCACGCCTTGGCGACGAAAACTCGCGCCTTGGCGACGAAAATTCGCGTCCCTTCGGCCTTGCCGAGGAGGAGACGGTGAATTTTCCCGCGCAGGGACTCCCGGACAGCGTCGAGCCGCCGGTGCAGGAGGCGGCGCTCGTCTCGCCGCCGAAGCGGCTGTCGCGCGCCGCGCCTGCCATGCTGGCAAGCCCGGTCACGCGCTATGCGTTCCGCGACGCCAAGCCGATCAATTTCGGCCGTTCTTCGCCGCGTCACCTGGCTGTGCACGGCGTGGACGTCTCGCGCTGGCAGGGCAACATCAATTGGGAAAAGCTGCGCGCCCAAGGCGCCAACTTCGCCTATATCAAGGCGACCGATGGCGGCGACCATCTCGATCCGATGTTCATGAAGAACTGGCGCAACGCCGATGCCGCCGGGCTGAGGCGCGGCGCCTATCATTTCTTCTACTGGTGCCGCACCGCCGGCGAGCAGGCCGACTGGTTCATCCGCAATGTGCCGAAGGTCGACGGCGCGCTGCCGCCGGTGATCGATGTCGAGTGGAACGGCGAATCCTCCTGCACGCGCAAGCCTTCGCGCGAAAAGGTGCTGGAGAAGATGCAGGTGTTCATGGACAAGCTGGAGCGCCACTACGGCCAGCGTCCGATCATCTACACCAGCCCCGACTTCTATCGCGACAATCTGCGCGGCGCCTTCCTGGATTATCCATTCTGGCTGCGCGCCGTGGCGGCGCACCCGTCAAAAGTCTATCCGGGCCGCAAATGGCTGTTCTGGCAGTATTCGGGCTCCGGCCTGTCGCATGGTGTGACAGGCCGCATCGACCTCAACGTGTTCCACGGCGATGAGCGGCAATGGCGCGCCTGGCTAGGCGGCGGCGGCCAGATGATGGCCGACGCGGACTGAGGCGCTTCCGACCGCCTGGGCTACCTCCGTGGCAGATGTCGTGATTCCGCCATCGTCACATAGGCCAGCACGGCCATGAATGCCGTGAAATAGACCAGGACGGCGGTGACGACGATCAGGCTCTCGGTAGGCATTTCCATCTCCTCAAAAAGAAGAGCCGAGGAAACATCAGGAACGATGGGCTTTGCCTTGATCTGGATCATGCGATCGAACAATTGGATCGCCCGGCCGCCGTGCCGCGCTCAGCAGGTGACCAAATCCGTGTGGCCAAAACCCTTCGAATAATCGAGCACGGAAATCACTGTCGGCATCACGCGGAAAATGCGGACCTCGTCCGGCGTCGGCATCGGACCGGGCATCGAGGTTTGCGGCGGATATTTCATCGGCAACATGCGCAGAACCTTCTCGGCCTCGGCCGTGTCGGTGACCGGTTGCGCTCGCGCGGCCATCGAAAGCCCGGTGATCTCCATCACCTGAGGCGCGTCGTGGTCGATGGTCAGCGACAGGCGATTGTCTCGCGCGATATTCGCCGCCTTCTGGCTGTCCAAGCCGCAGAGGAAGTAGAGGGTGAGGCCGTCATTGACATAGCCAACCGTCGTCGCCTGCGGCCAGCCGTCCGGCCTCAAGGTTGCGACCGTCATGATCCGATGCTGGTCCAACAGCGTCTGGATCTTGTCTCTGATCTCCTGATCCATCTTCGCCTCCAAAGGTCGTTGCTGATGGCGACCATGGTACGGATCCGTGGAGAGCGTTGCTTTGACGTGCATCAACGCATGGGCGGCAATGCGCCCTTGGCGTCCTCACCTTCGTCATCCTCGGGCTTGACCCGAGGATCCATGCCGAGACGCTCGGCGAAGAATGCGGCCAATCAGATTCTGCACCGCCGCAACGTCTCGCGGGTGCTCTGAATCTCGAACAGGCAGCCATTGCCGGCATCGAAGGCCCAGAAAATGCCTTCCTTGCCGAATGCGAGGCTGTAGCCTAAGCGCAAAGGCCCTTTCGTAGAAGAGCTTGCTCTTGGCGAGGTCGCTGACTTCGATGGTGATATGGTCGAGCATTTCAGGCGCGGCTATCGTCTAACGCAATCGGCCCGATCGTAAGACCGGGCCGATTTACGTGGTTGCGTTTTAGGGGCTCAGTTTCTCAGCTGCACCCGCTCGTCGAGCCACACGTGTCGCACTTCTCGCAGGTGCCGTTCCGTACCATGGTGAAGTTGTGGCACTCCGAGCATTCGTTGCCGGTGTAGCCTTGCAGCAGCGACTGCTGGCGGCGGGTGGCGGCGAGCTTCTTCGCCTCGGCCGCCTCGTTGGCTGCGGCGTCGGTGAAGAGAGCCTCGGCGCCGCCGGCGGCTTCGGCTTCCTCTTCCACCATGTCTTCGGCCAGTTCCCTGGCGCGCTCCTCATAGTCGCGCTTGTAGGCGAGGGCCTCGTCGCTGGCCGGCTTCAGCGCCAGCACGTTGGAGCCGGCGAAGGCGGTCGGCGCTGCGCGGGCAGGGGTGATGGTAGCGGGAGAGGGACTTGAACCCCCGCCGAAGCCCTTGGGTTCGCTGCCGATGCCCGAGACCAGCTTCACCGGCGAGGCGCCGCGATAGAGGCCCTTGGAGAAGGGCGTCGCCTTGCCTTCGGTGATGCCGCGGCCGAGCGCCGTCTTGTCGAAATCCGACTGGTCGACATGGGCGAGGTCGTGGCGGCCGAGATAGGAGACGGCGAGCTCGCGGAACACGTAGTCGAGGATCGACGTCGCGTTCTTGATCGCGTCGTTACCCTGCACCATGCCGGCCGGCTCGAACTTGGTGAAGGTGAAGGCCTCGACATATTCGTCGAGCGGCACGCCATATTGCAGGCCGAGCGAGATGGCGATGGCGAAGTTGTTCATCATCGCACGGAAGGCAGCGCCTTCCTTGTGCATGTCGATGAAGATCTCGCCCAGACGACCATCGTCGAACTCGCCGGTGCGGAGGTACACCTTGTGGCCGCCCACGACCGCCTTCTGGGTGTAGCCCTTGCGGCGGTTCGGCAGTTTTTCGCGGTCGCGGTAGAGGCGCTCGATGACGCGCTCGACGATCTTTTCGGTCACCTGCACGGCACGCTGCGCGGCGGGTGCGGCGACCAATTGCTCGACCGCCTCGTCCTCATCCTCCTCGCCATCGGCGAGCAGCGAGGCATTGAGCGGCTGCGACAGCTTCGAGCCGTCGCGATAGAGCGCATTGGCCTTCAGCGCCAGCTTCCAGGACAGCATGTAGGCGTTCTTGGCATCCTCAACCGTCGCCTCGTTCGGCATGTTGATGGTCTTGGAGATGGCGCCCGAGATGAAGGGTTGGGCCGCCGCCATCATCAGGATGTGGCTCTGGATCGAGAGCGAGCGCTTGCCGATCTTGCCGCAGGGGCTGGCGCAGTCGAACACCGGCAGGTGCTCGGCCTTGAGGAAGGGCGCGCCTTCGAGGGTCATGGCACCGCAGACATGGATGTTGGCGGCGTCGATGTCCTTCTTGGAGAAGCCAAGCGCCGGCAGCATCTCGAAGGCGAAGTCGCCGAGCTGCTCGTCGGTAAAGCCGAGCGTCTCCTTCACCCAGTCGGCGCCGAGCGTCCACTGGTTGAACACGAACTTGATGTCGAAGGCCGACTTCAGCGCCGCGTTCAGCGCCGCGATCTTCTCATCGGTGAAGCCCTTGGCCTTGAGCGTCGACGGATTGATGCCGGGCGCCTGGTTGAGATTGCCGTGGCCGACCGCATAGGCCTCGATCTCGGCGATCTGGCTTTCGGAATAACCCAGCGTGCGCAACGCTTCCGGCACGGCGCGGTTGATGATCTTGAAGTAGCCGCCGCCGGCGAGCTTCTTGAACTTCACCAGCGCGAAATCGGGCTCGATGCCGGTGGTGTCGCAATCCATGACGAGGCCGATCGTGCCGGTCGGCGCGATCACGGTCGCCTGCGCGTTGCGGTAGCCGTGCTCCTCGCCTAGCTCGATGGCGCGGTCCCAGGCAGCGCGGGCATGCTCGGCCAAAGCCGGCTGCTTCAGGTCGGAAGCGACGAGGGGCACCGGGTTGACGGCGAGTTTTTCGTAGCCGTCCTTGTCGCCATAGGCGGCGCGGCGATGGTTGCGCATGACGCGCAACATGTTCTGGGCGTTGCGGTCATAGTCCGGGAAGGCGCCAAGCTCGGAAGCCATCTCGGCCGAGGTCGAGTAGGCGACGCCGGTCATGATCGCGGTGAGCGCGGCGCAGATCGCGCGGCCCTCGTCGGAGTCGTAGGGAATGCCCGAGGTCATCAGCAGGCCGCCGATATTGGCGTAGCCAAGGCCAAGCGTGCGGTAGTCGTAGGAGAGCTTGGCGATCTCCTTGGACGGGAACTGCGCCATCATCACCGAGATTTCGAGCACGACGGTCCACAGGCGAACGGTGTGCTCGTAAGCGGCGATGTCGATCGTGCCGTCTTCCCTGCGGTAGGGCAGGAGGTTGATCGAGGCGAGGTTGCAGGCCGTATCATCGAGGAACATGTATTCCGAGCACGGGTTGGAGGCCCGGATCGCACCGGCGGAAGCGCAGGTGTGCCAGTCGTTCATCGTCGTGTTGAAGTGCAGGCCCGGATCGGCCGACGCCCAGGCGGCGTAACCGATCTTTTCCCACAGATCGCGCGCCTTCAGCGTCTTCAGCACCTTGCCATCCTTGCGGGCGGTGAGTTGCCAGTCGCCATCGGCCTCAACGGCGCGCAGGAAATTGTCCTTCAGCGACACCGAGTTGTTGGAGTTCTGGCCGGAGACGGTGAGATAGGCATCCGAATCCCAGTCGGTGTCGTAGGTGTTGAACGACATCGAGGTATAGCCTTGTTTGGCGAACTGGATGACGCGGTAGATGTAGTTCTCCGGTACGGCGTCCTTCTTGGCCGCCTTGATCTCGCGCTTCAGCGCGGTGTTCAGCGCCGGGTCGAAGCAGTCGTCCCCATTGCCTTCGCAATTGACGCAGGCCTTCATGATGGCTTCGAGGTGCTTCTTGACGATCTTCGAGCCGGTCACCAGCGAGGCGACCTTCTGCTCCTCATTGACCTTCCAGTCGATGAACTGCTCGATGTCGGGGTGGTCGGCGTCGACGATGACCATCTTGGCGGCGCGGCGCGTCGTCCCGCCCGACTTGATGGCGCCGGCGGCGCGGTCGCCGATCTTAAGGAAGCTCATCAGGCCGGAGGAGCGGCCGCCGCCGGAAAGCTTCTCACCTTCGCCGCGCAGCATCGAGAAGTTCGAGCCGGTGCCGGAACCGTATTTGAACAGGCGCGCCTCGCGCACCCACAAATCCATGATGCCGCCCTCGTTGACGAGGTCGTCCTGCACGCTCTGGATGAAGCAGGCATGCGGCTGCGGATGCTCATAGGCCGACTTCGACTTGGTCAGCTTGCCGGTGAAGGGGTCGACATAGAAGTGACCCTGGCTCGGACCGTCGATGCCATAGGCCCAGTGCAGGCCGGTGTTGAACCATTGCGGCGAGTTCGGCGCGACGCGCTGGGTGGCGAGCATATAGGCAAGCTCGTCGCGGAAGGCGCGCGCGTCCTCTTCCGACTTGAAGTAGCCGCCCTTCCAGCCCCAATAGGTCCAGGTGCCGGAGAGGCGATCGAAGACCTGGCGGGCGTCGGTTTCCGAACCGTAGCGCTCGGCCTCGGGCAATTTGGCGAGCTCGGCCTCGTCGGCGATCGAGCGCCACAGGAAGGAGGGAACGTCGTTCTCCTCGACTTTCTTCAGCCGCGCCGGCACGCCGGCCTTGCGGAAATACTTCTGGGCCAGGATATCGGCCGCGACCTGGCTGAACTGCGCCGGTACATCGATGTTGTCGAGGCGGAACACCACCGAGCCGTCGGGATTCTTGATCTCCGACAGGGCCTTGCGGAATTCGATCTCCGCATAGGCTGATTGCTCTGGCTTGGTGAAGCGACGCTCGATGCGCATTGGTCCGGTCCCTTTGTGTCTATATATAGCGCCTTTCCCCGGGGATTTCTGCCCCACATGGCGAAAAGCGCAGTCCGCCGTTTGCCGGCATGCGAGCAGCGCCGGCATTCTCCTTGTCGCAGGCGCCGGCATGCAGGCAGCAGAACGCTTTCCCAGGCATTTGCCCGGGCTGCAGGCCGACCCTTGCGGGTCCCTAAACTGAAACTTTTGTCGATTCCCTCCGTGGAGGGAAGTTCACACTATCTAGCGTCAAGCCTGCCTGCAAACACTAAATATAGTGTTAACAGATCATTTTTGCCAGGCCGACAATTCTCCCTTTCGCCCACCCAAACCCCAATGAACCCAACGCTTCCGCCGGCCTCGTGAACAGGCGGAAATTCGGGCAAAACGCACAAAATCCGGGAAAAAAGACCGGCCTCGAAACTCTCCGGTCACGCCCGCAACAGGAGCGCATGGCCTATAAAAAGCGACTCGTTCCGACCCGTCAAGGATTCGTTTTTGTAGGTTTTGTGACCCCAACATCTTGTGTGTCACATATGTGGATAACGGGGACATGCGGAGCCCAGGTCCTCGGGCACTTGACGCGTTTATCGGGCTGCCGCGAAGCGTGTTGGACCAGCGGCTTTTCATTTCAGCTGGCTTGCACTATCTGTTGCGTTTGCGCGGGGGCGCGCCTTGTCAACACCAAAAGCATCCGCTACGCCCCGCTCATGACAGTCACCGTCCGTTTCGCCCCATCGCCGACCGGCCGCATCCATATCGGCAATGCCCGCACGGCCCTGTTCAACTGGCTTTTCGCCATGAACAACAAGGGCCGTTTCATCCAGCGCTTCGACGACACGGACATTGCCCGCTCGAAGCAGGAATATGCCGACTCCATCCTTTACGACCTGCATTGGCTGGGCATCTTCCCGGATGTCACCGAGTATCAGTCGCGCCGCTTCGAGATCTATGACGCGGCGGTTGAGCGGCTGAAGGCGGCGCGGGTGCTCTATGCCTGCTACGAGACGCCGGAAGAGCTCGATCTGCGCCGCAAGGTGCGCCGCACGCGCGGCTTGCCGCCGGTCTATGGCCGCGAGGCGCTGACGCTGACGCCGGAGCAGGTTGCCGAGTACCAGTCTGACGGCCGCAAGCCGCATTGGCGCTTCCTGCTGCCCAATTTCACCAGCGATCCGCTGCAGCCGGAGCGCACGGACGTGCACTGGAACGACCTGGTGCGCGGCGAGGAGACGGTCGATCTCGCCTCGCTGTCGGACCCTGTCTTAGTGCGCGAGGACGGCACTTATCTCTACACGCTCCCTTCGGTGGTCGATGATATCGAGATGGGCGTCAGCCACGTCATCCGCGGCGACGATCATGTCACCAACACCGGCGTGCAGATCGCCATCTTCAAGGCGCTCGGCGCCGAGCCGCCGCTCTTTGGTCACCACAATCTGCTCACCACGACCATGGGCGAGGGGCTGTCGAAGCGTAGCGGCGCGCTGTCGATCGAGAGCCTGCGCGAGGACGGCATCGAGCCGATGGCGGTCGCATCGCTGGCGGTGCTGGTCGGCACCTCGGAGAATGTCACGGCGGCGCACGATCTCAATGAGCTTGCCGGCCATTTCGACCCAGCGGCGACGTCCAAATCCGCCTCCAAGTTCGACCCGGACGAGCTCCTCGTGCTCAATCGCGCGCTGATGCATCATATGACGTTCGAGGAAGCGCGCGACCGGCTGATGGTGCTGGGCATTTCCGGCGACAAGGCCGAGCCGTTCTGGCTGGCGGTGCGCGGCAACCTTGACCGCCTGTCGGACGCGGTCGGCTGGTGGCGCATCCTGAGCGAAGGCCCGCAGGAGCCGGCCGAGTTTTCCGGCGAGGACCGCGACTTCCTCAATCAGGCGTTCGAACTGCTGCCGGAGGAGCCGTGGAACGGCACGGTCTGGAAGGACTGGACCGGCAAGATCAGGGAAGCCACAGGGCGCAAGGGCAAGCCGCTGTTCATGCCGCTGAGACTGGCGCTCACCGGGCGGATTTCGGGGCCGGAGCTTTCAGATCTATTGCCGCTGATGGGTCGGGAAGGAACGCTGGCCCGACGACCCTGACCTTGCGCTGATCCGGCGGTAGCGCCGAGACCGGCGACACCGGCACCTTCGTGGTCAGCCGCTTGATCGCGTCCAGGTCGAGTCCGCCTTCTGCATTGGCGAGTGTTTCGGGATCGGCGCCGGGATCGGGCTTGTTCGCCGGCGCCGGGATGAAGGGCGCTGCCCCGCCTTCCGACTGCGACTGTTCGGGATTGGCCGGCGGATTGCCGCCGATGATCGTGAAATTGCCGTTTCCGGCCTGCGCGTTGCATCCGCAACTCGGCGGCCGCGAATAATTGGCCTGCTTGTAAAGATAGGCGGTCGGCAGCTCGCTATAAGGCTGGCCGGTGACCGAGGAGGTCATCGAGCCTGAGTCATCGTCCATTCCACGTGAATAGAAGACCTGCATCTCGGTGCCCGGGCAGCTCGATTCGCAGTTCTTCTGGTCGCGTTCGAAATCGCCGACGGAGGCGGCGTTGGACATCGGATAAAAATAGCCGTCGCAGGTGCGCACGCACATGGTATGGAACTCGCCGCCCAACCTTGGCAGGTCCATGCCGTCCGGCTGGTTGATGACGCGGCGGATGTTGCGCACGCTCGGATCATCAAGCGGCACGTCCGACGCATCCGGCATGTCGGGGGCATCGGGCGTTTCGAGCTGCTCGCCCTGGCGGCCGAAAAGCTGCTCGAAAAGCTTGCCGCCGCCATTGTCGCGGGAAGCCTCCTGAAGCGGCGCGCGTCGGGGGGCGATCTCGTCGTCGCGACAGTTATTGGCATCGAGCGCAGCGAGGATGCGGCCGCGGTCGCGCCGCGTGCTACCGGCGGCAAGTCGCTCGCGCTTTGCCTGAAGCGCGTCGAGATTGGCGTTCATGCGCTCTATCGAGGCGTTGATCGCCGCGCACCGGCTCACATTGCGCGAAAACAGCGTGAAGCCGCAGCCGGCATCGCTTGCCCGGCCGCGGGCCCTGGCAAGCTGCTCGCGCTGGCGAGCGATCGCGTCGTCATATTTGCGGACGAGGCCCGGTCCGCCGCCACCACCGCGCGTTGCGGCGAGGTCGGCTTCGAGCTGGCGGCACGTGCGCGAATCTGCCTGGGAGTCCGTGACGGCGACGGCCGACACTGCGAGCGCTGCAAGCAGCGGCAGCGGCACTAGGAGAGCCAGCTTCGACCTCGCGCCTTTCATCTGAACCCTAAATCGCTCGACGACCCGAAGCTACGCCGCGGTGGTTAACTGACTATGCCAGAGTCGCCACGAGTGCGCCTAAGGGGAATTCGGCGAGAAGCCTCCATGCCCTTCAACCCGCATCGACCAGCGCCTGCGCCTTGTGTGCCGCCTCGACGACGGCCAAAGCGGTCATGTTGACGACGCCGCGCGAGGTCACCGACGGGGTCAATATATGCGCGGGCTTGTCGGTGCCGAGCAGGATCGGTCCGACATGCAGCGCGTCCATCATGGCGCCGAGCGCCGTCAGCGTGATATTGGCCGAATCGAGGTTCGGGAAGACCAGCAGATTGGCCTCGCCCTTCAGCCTGGAATGCGGATAGACGCGCTGGCGCAGATGTTCCGAAAGCGCCGTATCGGCATGCATCTCGCCGTCGCATTCAAGGCAGGGCGCGATGCGCGCCAGGATCGCCGCGGCTTGCCGCATCTTGAATGCGCTCGGCGCGTCGCGCGAACCGAAATCCGAGAAGGAGAGAAGGGCGGCTTTGGGTTCCATGCCGAAACGCCTGATTTCCTCGGCCGCCAGAACGGTCATCTCGGCGATCTCCTCGGCCGTGGGATCGATGGAGACGTAGGTGTCGGTGAGAAAGATGATGCCTCGCTGGGAAATCAGCATGGAGAGTGCCGACAGATCGCGGTCCTTGACGCCGGCGCGCGCCCCGATGATCAGCGAGACATTGCGCAAATGCCGCTCGAAGCGGCCTTCGAGCCCGCATATCATGGCATCCGCATCGCCACGCTTCAGCGCGAGGGCCGCGATCACCGTATTGTTGGTGCGCACCATGGTGCGGGCGGCTTCCGTGGTCACGCCGCGCCGGCCGGCGAGCTCGATCAAAAGGTCGACATAGTGGCGGTAGCGCGGATCGTCTTCGGGATTGATCAACGCGAAATCGACGCCAGGACGAATGCGCAGGCCATAGCGCTTCAAACGGACTTCGACGACGTGTGGGCGGCCTATCAAGGTCGGTTCCGCGATGCCTTCCTCCAGCACCACCTGCGCGGCGCGCAGCACGCGCTCATCCTCGCCGTCGGCATAGATGACGCGCTTGGCGCTTGAAGCTTTGGCGGAGGAAAACACCGGCTTCATCACCAGGCCGGAACGGAAGACGAAGCGGTTGAGCTTGTCGATATAGGCGGCGAAATCGCTGATTGGCCGTGTCGCGACGCCGGTGTCGCAGGCGGCCTTCGCCACCGCCGGCGCAATGCGCAGGATAAGGCGGGGATCGAAGGGCGAGGGGATCAGGAAATCAGGCCCAAACATCGGCGTCTCACCGGAATAGGCGCGCGCCGCGATATCCGACGGCTCATCGCGGGCAAGGGCGGCGATCGCCCGCACCGCGGCCATTTTCATCTCCTCATTGATGGCGCTGGCGCCGCAATCGAGCGCGCCGCGGAAGATATAAGGAAAGCACAGCACGTTGTTGACTTGATTGGGAAAATCCGAGCGCCCGGTGCAGATCATGGCGTCCGGCCGGGCGGCCCGCGCCAGCTCCGGCATGATCTCGGGATTGGGGTTGGCCAAAGCCAGGATCAGCGGCTTCGGCGCCATGTGCTGCAGGAGCTCGGGCTTCAGCACGCCCGCGGCGGAGAGGCCGAGGAAGACGTCGGCGCCGGAAATCACATCGGCCAGCGCGCGCGCCTCGGTGTCCTTCACATAGGGGTCTTTCCAGCGATCCATCTCCTCGACGCGGCCCCTGTAGGCGACGCCGAAACGGTCGGTGACCCAGATGTTTTCCACCTTGGCGCCGAGCGAGACCAAAAGGTTGAGGCAGGCAAGCGCGGCGGCGCCCGCGCCGGAGGTGACGATCTTGATGTCGGAAATCGCCTTGCCGGCCAGTTCCAGCCCGTTGAGCACCGCCGCGGCGACAATGATCGCCGTGCCATGCTGATCATCGTGGAAGACCGGAATGCCCATGCGGGCCTTCAGCCGCTCCTCGACCTCGAAGCATTCCGGCGCCTTGATGTCCTCGAGATTGATGCCGCCGAAAGTCGGCTCGAGCGCGGCCACGGTCTCGACCATGCGGTCGATCTCCGGCGCGTCGATCTCGATGTCGAAGACGTCGATGCCGGCGAATTTCTTGAACAGCACCGCCTTGCCTTCCATCACCGGCTTGGAGGCGAGGGGGCCGATATTGCCAAGTCCAAGCACGGCGGAGCCGTTGGAAACGACGCCGACGAGATTGGCCCGCGCAGTGTAGTCGGCGGCGGTCGCCGGATCGTCGCGGATCTCGAGGCAGGGCGCCGCCACGCCCGGCGAATAGGCAAGCGCCAGGTCGCGCTGGTTGCCGAGCGGCTTCGTCGCTTGGATCTCGAGCTTTCCCGGCTTGGGGTGCTTGTGGAAGAAGAGGGCGGCCTCGTCGAGGTCCGACCGGGCCGTTTTCTTGTTTTCGCCGTCCATTCCGGCCCTCCCTATGCTGTCTGCTCTGACGCTTTCTAGCACGCGGCGACAAGTGTTCGCGACGGCAAATCGCTGCCTCCGGCCTTCATAGTGCCGGAGCGAAATAATCGATCGAATCCAGCCGGTTGGCCGGTGAACCTCAAGCCTTTGGATTGGCGGCGGTCAGAACGCGCTGACGTAGAGGCCGCCGTCGACCGGGATGTTCTGGCCAGTTAGGTAGCCGGCATGGACCGAGCACAGGAAGGCGCAGATCTGGCCGAATTCCTCCGGCGTGCCGAGACGTTTCGCCGGCACGTCGGCGCTGATGCGGGCCTTGCGAGCGGCGGCCGCGGCCGGGTCTTCCGGAGTGCCGGCCTCATGCGGGCCGCGCAGCCGGTCGGTGTCGAGCTTGCCGGGCAGCAGGCTGTTGATTGTGACGTTGCGATCGATCACCGTGCGCGCCACACCCGCCAGGAACGAGGTCAGGCCGGCGCGCGCGCCGGACGACAGGTCGAGGCCGGGGATCGGCACATAGACCGACAGCGAGGTGATGTTGACGATACGGCCGAAGCCGCGCCTAGCCATTCCGTCGATGACCGCCTGGATGAGCTCGATGGGCGTGACCATGTTCTGCGTCACGCCCTCAAGGATTTTCGTGCGATCAAGCTCGCGGAAATCGCGCAGCGGCGGGCCGCCATTGTTGTTGACCAGGATATCCGGATCGGGGCAGGCGGCAAGCAGCGCCTTCTGCACCTCGGGCTTTGACACGTCGCCGGGCACTTCGATCACCTTGACACCGAACTTTTCGCGAATCTCGGCGGCGGTCTTGGCAAGAAGCTCGGCGTTGCGTCCGTTGACGACGAGGTCGGCACCGGCTTCGGCCAGCGCCATGGCGCAACCCTTTCCAAGTCCCTTGCTCGAGGCGCAGACGATAGCCTTCTTGCCGCGAATGCCGAGATCCATGGTGATTTTCTCCTGATGCTTTGGCGGCGCCAAGCTAGCGCCTGGGCTGGATCAATCGCAACCGTCATACGGTTGTTGCATGAATCGGGGCATAGGCACGCGAAAGCAAAGGGTAAATCGCGATGTCAGCCCCAGAGCCCCGCACCTTCCGCGCCCTGTTCATTTCCGACGTGCATCTCGGCTCGAAAGCGGCCAAGGCCGATTTCCTGATCGACTTCCTGCGCTATCACGACGCCGAGATCATCTATCTGGTCGGCGATATCGTCGACGGCTGGCGGCTGCGGCGCAGCTGGCACTGGCCGCAGAGCCACAACGACGTCGTGCAGAAGCTGCTGCGCAAGGCGCGCAAGGGCGCCTCGATCACCTATATCGCCGGCAACCACGATGAATTCGCCCGCCAGTTCCAGGGCGTGCATTTCGGCGGCATCGTCGTCGCCGACCGCGCCATCCACGAGACCGCCGACGGCCGGCGCCTGCTGGTCATCCATGGCGACCAGTTCGACACGGTGGTGCACAACCAGCGCTGGCTCGCCTATCTCGGCGACTATGCCTATGACGCGGCGATGCTGATCAACCGGGTTGTGACCAAGCTGCGCCACCTTCTCGGCCTGCCTTACTGGTCGTTCTCGTCCTGGGCCAAGGTCAAGGTGAAGAAGGCGGTCAATTTCATTGGATCGTTCCAGACCGTGCTTTCCGAGGAAGCGCGACGCTCGCATGTCGACGGCGTGATCTGCGGCCATATCCATCATGCCGCCATCGAGAGCTATGGCGAGGTGCAGTACATCAACACCGGCGACTGGGTGGAAAGCTGCACGGCGGTGGTCGAGCATTTCGACGGCCGGATGGAGATTCTGACCTGGGCGCATGTGCTGCCCGAGTCCTCGGCCGGCAAGGATGTGCTGGTTCCGGTCGACATTATCGACCTCAAGGGCAGGGCGGCGCGAGCGGCCTGAAAGCGCCTGCCTGTCAGGGAGTCGCCCGGGTTCGAGCGCCTCGTCCCGAGTTGTTCACCAGGGCCGAAGCGCAGCATATTCCGTGCCGGGCGTGGCCTTCAACAGCTTTGCCGCCAATCGATTAGTCCAGACAGTTCCGCCCTGGCTTGCCGCATGTTAGGGATCGGGACGCGTTGCAGGCCTCTCGAGTGCAACGCAATTGGATCGATTCATGTCGCTGCCGCCGCTCCCGCCCGAACAACGCGTCAAGCCCAGCCATTTCGAACTGCGCATCAGCCTGATCTTCGCGACGTTGTTCGTGTCGCAGGGCACGCACCTGCCTTATTTTCCGCTCTGGCTGCAGGCTAAAGGCTTTCATGCCGAGCAGATCGCGGTGATCCTGGCGGCGCCGATGTTCCTGCGCGTGGTGACGACACCGATGCTGACGGCGCTTGCCGACCGGGCGAAGGACCGCGCCAATGTCTACATCGCGCTAGTCGCAGCCTCGATGGTCATTTCGGCCGGCTATTTCCTGCCGGCCACCTACGCGATCGTGCTTGCCGTGTCGCTCTTGCTGACGATCGCCTGGACGCCGCATTCGCCGATGGCGGATTCGCTGGCGCTGTCGGGCGTGCGGCGCTTCGGCTCCAACTATACGGGGATGCGCAAATGGGGTTCGATATCCTATCTCTGCGCCAATATCGCGGGCGGATTCATCCTTGCGGCCACCGGCCCGCAGGCGGTTCCGGTGATCATCTTCGTGGCGCTCGGCGCGGCGCTGGTCGCGGCGCTGGTGGCGCCGCGCATGGGGCGGCCGCGCAAGGCCTCGCCACTGTCGGCCACCGAGATCCAGCATAAGGCCCCCAGCCTCTTCAACGCCTATTTCCTCTATTTCACCCTCGGGGTCGGCGTCATCACCGCCAGCCACGCCTTCCTTTACGGTTTCGTGTCGATCTACTGGAAGTCGATCGGCATCGGCGATTCCATCGTCGGCCTTCTATGGGCCTGGGGTGTGGTGTCGGAAGTCTGTATGTTCTTGTTTTTCAACCGAGTTTTTTCTTCGGTCTCGGTGGTGAAGGTGATGTTGATCGCCGGCGTCGGCTCGATCGTGCGCTGGATCGCCTTTCCGCTCGTCTGGCCGCTCGGGCTTGGCGTCGCCGGCTTCTTCCTTGTCCAGTCGCTGCATTCGGTCTCCGTCGCCATGGTGCTGATCGGCCTGCAGAAGATGATCGGCGAGACGATTTCCGAGGAGCGCACGGGCGCCGCGCAAGGCATAGCCTATTTCTTCAACGGCTTCTTCATGGCGGCGGTGACGCTCGCTTCCGGCCCCCTTTACGACCGCTTGGGCGTCGACGGTTTCTGGGCGATGATCCCGATCGCGATCATCGGCATGGGGCTGATCGGTCTTGCCGCACGCTCAACCCCAAAGCTCCCTGTCAGGGGGTGAAACCAGCGATCCCTGGTAGACGAGGCCGGGCTCGCGGTCGCGTGCGAGAAGCAGCGGGCCGTCGAGGTCGACGAAGTCGGCATCCTGCGCCAGCAAGACCGCCGGCGCCATGGCGAGTGAGGTGCCGACCATGCAGCCCACCATGATCTCGAAGCCGAGATCGCGGGCACGGTCGCGCAATCTCAACGCCTCCGTCAGGCCGCCGGATTTGTCGAGCTTGATGTTGACGGCGTCGTATAGACCGACAAGCGCGTCGAGGTCCTTCGCCGCGTGCACGCTTTCGTCGGCGCAGATCGGCACAGGATGCGCTATCCGGCGCAGGATGTCGTCCTTGCCCGCCGGCAGCGGCTGCTCGACGAGCGCAATGCCATGCTGCGCGGCGAAGGCAAGGTTCGCCTCAATAGTCTCGTCCACCCAGCCCTCATTGGCATCTAGGATGATGCGGCTGTTGGGGGCGGCCTCCGTCACCGCGCGGATCCGCGCCATGTCGTTGTCGCCGCCGATCTTGACCTTGAGCAAGGGCCGCGCGGCGTTGGCGCGTGCTTGCGCCGCCATGGCTTCCGGTTCGGCAAGCGACAGCGTGTAGGCGGTTTCGAGCGGCTTGGCTGAAACAGCGCCGATCGCTGTCGCCACGGGCGTCCCGGTCAGCTTGGCTTCCAGGTCCCAAAGGGCGCAGTCGATGGCGTTTCGCGCGGCGCCCGCGGGCATGGCATCAAGCAGCGCGGTCCTGCCTAGTCCGCCGGCGATTTGGTCGCGCATCGCCTCGATGGCGGCGCATACGCCCTCCATGGTCTCGCCGTAGCGCTTGTAAGGCACGCACTCGCCGCGTCCGGAACGTCCCCCGTCAGCAATCGTTACGGTGATGACTTCGGCCTCGGTTTTGGATCCGCGTGAGATGGTGAAGGTGCCGGCGATCGGAAATCGCTCCATTTCGACCGAAATGACACGCGCCATAATTTTCTTCTCCGGCTGCGCGACACCGGTCTGCCGGCAAATCGACACGCCAGTCCCGTCACGCTAAACAGGACGCCATGTTGACCATCCGCAAACGCGACGCAAGCGGCGAGGCCGCCAGGGACGCCGAGCACCAGCCACGCGTTGCCGTGGGCGAGGAAGGTGGTGTGCTGGGTTGCGCCTTTTCCGGCGTTTGGACGACACGCACCGTCGCTACGATCGATGCCGACATGCGCCAGATCGAGCAGAGAAGCGGCGCGAAACAGCTGATGCTCGACCTTTCCCACATCGAAAAGATGGACACTGCCGGCGCCTGGCTGATCGACCGGCTGGCCAGCGCCTTCGAGAAGAAAGGCGTCGAGGTCCATTTGCAGGGGCAGAGCGAGGTCGCGTCGATCCTGCTCGGCGCGGTCGGCGACGCGGTCCGGCGGGAGCCCGAATCGAGCCCGTCCGGGCCACCCAATATCATCCTGCGCGCGCTGGAGCTGGTTGGCCGGCGGGTCTACGAGATGCGCGACGATTTCTTCGCCTCGATGAACATCCTCGGCGCCACGATCCGCGGCGCGCAGATGAAGCTCGGGCGCGGTCACGCGGTCAATCCGGCCGCGATCTTCAACCAGATCGATCGCATGGGCGTCGGCGCAATCCCGGTGGTGACGCTGATGTCGGCTATCGTCGGCGCCATCGTGGCGCAGCAGGGCGCCTATCAGCTCAGCTATTTCGGTGCCAATATCTTCGTCGTCGACCTCGTCGGCGTGCTGATCCTGCGCGAGCTCGGCGTGCTGATGACCGCGATCATGCTTGCCGGCCGTTCGGGCAGCGCCATCACGGCCGAGATCGGCTCGATGAAGATGCGCGAGGAAGTCGACGCGCTGAAGGTGATCGGCCTCAATCCTATCGGCGTGCTGGTCTTTCCGCGGCTCGTCGCGCTGGTGATCGGGCTGCCTTGCCTCACCATAATCGCCAATTTTGCAGCGCTTGCCGGCGGCATCGTCGCCGCCTGGCTCTATTCCGACATCCCGCCGGCCGCGTTCATCGACAGGCTGCGCGTAGCCATCGATCTCAGCACCATCTTCGCCGGGCTGATCAAGGCGCCGTTCATGGCCCTGATCATCGGCATCATTGCTTCTGTCGAGGGCATGAAAGTCGGCGGCAGCGCCGAATCGCTCGGCCTGCACGTCACCGCTTCGGTCGTGAAGTCGATCTTCATCGTCATCATCCTCGACGGTCTCTTCGCCATGTTCTACGCAGCGATCGGCTTCTGAGATGGCGAACGGCAACGGCGCCATGGCAGCGGAGCACACGAACGATGGCGAGATCGTGCTGTCGGTTCGCGACGTAACAGTCGCCATCGGTGACAAGCTGATCCTCGACAAGCTTTCGCTCGACATCAAGCGCGGGGAGATTCTCGGCTTTGTCGGCGCCTCGGGCGCTGGCAAATCGGTGCTGCTGCGCACCATATTGGGGCTGATGCCGAAGCAGTCGGGGACGATCAGCCTGTTCGGCGTCGATGTCGACAAGGCAAGCGAAGCCGATCGCCTGCGCATCGATATGCGGCTTGGCGTCCTCTTCCAGCATGGGGCGCTGTTTTCGGCGCTCACGGTACTGGAGAACGTGCAGGTGCCGATGCGCGAATATCTCGACCTGCCCAAGGCGCTGATGGATGAGCTCGCCATGCTCAAGATCGAACTGGTCGGGCTGCCGGCTGACGCCGCGCAGAAATTCCCGTCAGAACTTTCCGGCGGCATGATCAAGCGCGCGGCGCTGGCGCGTGCGCTTGCGCTCGATCCCGACATCGTCTTTCTGGACGAACCGACCTCAGGGCTCGATCCGATCAGCGCAGCAGAGTTCGACGAACTGGTCGTCAAGCTGCGCGACACGATGGATCTGACCGTTTACATGGTCACGCACGACCTCGACACGCTGTTCACCGCTTGCGACCACGTGGCGGTGCTCGGCAACAAGAGGGTGCTGGTGGAAGGCACGATCGACGACATGCTGAAGAGCGATGAGCCGTGGGTGAAATCCTATTTCCGCGGAAAACGCGCCCGGCAACTTGATCTTGCGGCGCGCGCATAGCGATAAGTGGGGCGATGGAAACAAGAGCCAACTACGTAATCGTCGGCATCTTTACCCTGGGCGCGATCCTGGCGGCCTTCGCCTTCGTCTATTGGACGGCCGCGATCGGAAACAGGGGCGAAACGGCGATGTTGCGCGTGCGCATCCCAGGCTCGGCCTCCGGCCTCAGCCGCGGCAGCCTGGTGCTGTTCAACGGCGTCAGGGTGGGCGACGTGAAAAACGTCTATATTGACGGCGACGATCCGACAGTTGCCATCGCCGATACAGAAATCGCCCGCTGGACGCCGATCACCAAATCGACGCAGGCCGATATCGGACTTACCGGTCTCAGCGGCCAGGCCAATATCGAGCTCAAGGGCGCCGACC
Organism: Mesorhizobium sp. WSM4976; assembly: GCF_029625685.1. Lineage (NCBI taxonomy): Bacteria > Pseudomonadati > Pseudomonadota > Alphaproteobacteria > Hyphomicrobiales > Phyllobacteriaceae > Mesorhizobium > Mesorhizobium sp. WSM4976. The sequence continues at coordinate 124,202 of NZ_JARTVT010000010.1, read as the reverse complement.
CGAAGGAAGCCAGGCTGCTCGACGAGGCGGAGAAGGAAGGCAGGGTCGCCGAGATCGTCGCCAACCCCTCTGCGGTCACCAACCTTTTGCAGACGGCGCAGGACATCTTCACCCGCGCCGACAAGGTGCTGAGCGAGCTTGAAGGCTTCACCAAGGACGTTCGCGATCCGCTGACCCAGACGGTCAAGAACGTCCAGACCTTCTCGGACGCGCTGGCCAAGAATTCCGACGGCATCGACAAGTTCCTGTCGGCGGTGAGCTCGCTTTCGGATCAGCTGAAGAACGTCTCGGGCCGGCTAGACAGCACGCTGAAGGCCGCCGAAGGCCTGCTCAATTCCGTCGACAAGGATCAGATCAAGAGCATCGTGGCCAATGTCGATACGGTGACGGCGAACCTGAAGGAGACGTCGAAGCAGTTCGACACCGTCATCGGCAACGTCAACACGGCGGTCGGCTCGATCAACGATTTCGCCAAGCAGACGCAAGGGACATTGGCCAAGGTCAACGGCGTGCTCGACGGCATCGATCCGGCGGATGTCAAAGCTGCTTTGGCCAACATCCAGAAGGCCAGCGCCAGCGCCGACAAGGCCGCGTCCGACATCGCCAAGGTCACCGACAAGATCGCCAACCGCTCGGACGACATCAATGATACGATCAAGAATGCCGGCCAGCTTGCGCAGCGCCTCAACGACGCCTCGGTGCGCGTCGACGGCATCCTGGCCAAAGTCGATAATCTCCTCGGCTCCGGTGAGACCAACGGCGTAATGGCCGATGCGAGGGCGACACTGAAATCCTTCAAGCAGGTTGCCGACACGCTGAACTCCCGCCTCGGCACCATCGTCGACAACCTGTCACGCTTCTCTGGCCAGGGCCTGCAGAATGTCGAGGCGCTGGTGCAGGACAGCCGTCGCTCGATCAACCGCATCGAGGAAGCGGTGACCGACCTCAGCCGCAATCCACAGCGCATCCTATCCGGCGGCGATGGTGAGGTCCGGCAGTTTGATGGAAGGGCGCGACGTTGACTTCGGCCACCGCGACCGCCAAGAAAATGAATCGCGAATGCGGGTTGACCGTAAGGTCCGGGGACAGCGGGGATCACGCGTGAAGTCGGTCAGGGTGGTAGCGGGTCGTTTGAGATTGTCCGCGGCAGCGTTGCTGGTGCTTGCGCTTGCCGGCTGCGCGGCTCTGGGCGGCAAGCCAGCACCGCTCGATACGTTCGAATTGTCGGCGCCGTCGGTCGACGTTCGCGCTCACAGCCGCCGCCAGATTCTGATCGCCCAGCCTTCGGCGCTCAAGGCGCTGGACAGCCAGAACATCGTCATCAGGCCATCGGACCGCTCCATCCAGTTCCTGAAGGGTGCGCAATGGGCGGACCGGCTGCCGCTGATCGTGCAGGCGAGGCTGGCAGAGACTTTCCAGCGTTCCGGCAGCTTTGCCGGCGTAGGCAAGCCGGGCGAGGGGCTGGCCATCGATTACCAGATCATCGTCGAGGTGCGCTCGTTCGAGGTGCGCGTCAATGGCGGTGACCATGCCGACGTCGACCTGTTCGTGCGCATCCTGAACGACCGAAACGGCGAGGTGCGCGCCTCGAAGGACTTCACCGCAAGCGCGCCGGTTTCCGGCGGCGGCAACGCGGCTTACGTCCGCGCGCTGGACAATGCCTTCGGCCAGGCGGCCGAGGATATCGTCCGCTGGACGGATTCAACGATCTGAGCGCCGGCCGAGCCGACAATCGACAATCGTGGGCATGAAAAAGGCGGGTCAAGAGTCAAGACCCGCCTTTATTAGTTTGCAATTTGCTTGGCGGCTCAGTGCAGCCGGCCGCTGGCGTGGGCCAGCATGGTGTAGACCTTGCCGGTGTCGGAGGTCAGGTAGGTCTGCGCCATGATGTTGTCGCGGTCGTTGCGCGAGACATCCTTGAGCAGCTTCTCGAAATCCTCGCAGTAGCGATCGACCGCGGCGCGGAATTCCGCCTCGGCCTGATACTTGCGGCGGATCTCGTCGAAGGTCTGCTGGCCCTTCAGCGTGTAGAGGCGACGGGTGAACACGTCGCGCTCGCCGCGGCGGTAGCGGTTCCAGAGCTCGATCGAGGCGTCGTGGTCGATGGCCCGCGCGATGTCGACCGAGAGCGAGTTCAGCGACTCCATGACATGCAGGGGCGAGCGCTGGGCAGGCGTGGCGCGCGGCGCTTCCGCCGGCGCCGCCGGACGAAGCTCCTCCTCGCGCGAGGCGTTGGTCAGCAGGTCGCGCACCCAGCCACCCTGCTGCGACTTGCCGTTCTCGCGGCGCGGCCCCTCGGCGGGACGCTCCAGGTCGAGCGTGCCGCGCAGCGTGGTCTCGGCGAGCGGCGCCTGAGGGGCGCGAGCCGTTGGTTGCGGCTGCGGCTGAGGCTGCGGAGCCGGCGGGCGGCGCAGCGGCGGCTCGGCGGCACGGGCCGGCGCTTGCTGCGGAGCAGGGCGCAGGCCGCGCGGCTCGCCCTGCTCGCTGCTGCCGCTGCGGCCGGATTTCGCAACGATATCCGACAGTTCCTTGAGCGCATTGATCTGTTCGGCGACCGCGCGGCGGATGGCAGAGGTCGACTCCTTGGCCTCCTCGGGCATTTCGATGACGCCCTTCTTCAACTCGGCGCGGGTCAGGTCGAGCTCGCTCTTGATGGAGCCCGCGGTGCGACGCATCTCCTCGGTCGCGTCGGCAAAGCGACGCGTCGCCGAATCGACGACCTCGGTGATCGCCGTGCGGATCTTCTCCGCCGACTCCATCGTGCGGCCCTCCGCGGTCTGCATCGTCTGGCCGACGAGGTTCTCGAAGGAACGCATCACCTTCTCGAGGTCTTCCGACTTCTTGACCAGGCCGACGGCGAGGTCCTCCAGCGAGGACTGGCGCTCCAGCGTGTGCTCGAGATTGCTCTGCGCGGAGCTGAGCAGATTCGAGGCGCTGGAGAGCAGCCGGCTGTGCTCGTCAAACTTGGTCGCGATCGAGGCCACCTCGCGCAGCGTCGCCGAGGACAGGTCGGTGAGCCGCGTCGTATTGGAATCGACCAGGCGCGCCGAGCTGGCGAAGGTCTGTGCGGCCTTCTCCGTGGTCGTGGCGAAGCTCTGCGTGCTGCCGGAGAGCCGCTCCTCGACTTGGCCGAGATTGACGGCGGCCTGCTCGATGAGCTGGCCGAGCTGGGCGCTGGAGGTCGTCATGCGGCCGATGAGATCGGCCACGCTGTCGGCAAGCGAGGACCGCGCGCCTTCGACGGCCGATAGCGTTTCGGCCGTGCGGCTGGCGAGAGCATTGACGAGGTTCGTGTTCTCGCTGCGCAGCTTCTCGGCCGCGCGTTCGGTGACCTCTTCCATGCTGCGCTGCAGTTCGGAGCCGCCCTGGGCGAAGCGCTCCACCAGCGGCTTGGCCGTCTCGTCGAGGATCTTCGCCATCTCGGCCGAACGCGCCGCGAGCATGGTGTTGAGCTCGCGGGTGTTGGCGCCAATCGTGCGCGCGGCCTCGTTGGTGCTCTGGCCGATATGCTGACCGACCGCCGTGAAGGTCTCGGCGATGACGTTGGCGCGCGAGATCAGCTGAGCCTCGGCGCTGGAGACCTGCTCGCTGAGCTTCTGGCCCATCGTCTCGGCCGTGTAGGCGAGGCGGTTTTCCACGCTCGCGACCTGATCCTCGACGCGCGCGGCGGCAGCCGTAGCGCTTGCCGCAAGCCGCTCATCGGCGCCGGCCAGCGCCTGCTCGATCTCGCGGGCATGCACGGCGAGCTCCTGGCCGGTCTGGCGGGCGCGGTCGGCGACACGCTGCTCAGTGGCGGCGAAGGCGCCGACGATCGTGTCGGCGTGTTCGCCGATCTTCGAGCTGGTCGAAGCGATGCGCGACACCAGGCGGTTGTCGGCGTCGTCGAAGATGCGGCCGATTTCGCCGGCGCGGGCCGAAAGCGCTTCCGAGCCCTCGGCGATGCGCGCCATGAGCTGCTGGTCAGCGCTGTCGAAGATGCGGCCGAGATCGGTGGCGCGGGCGGCCAAAGCCTCGGCCGATTCCGTGATGCGCATCGAGAGCCGCTCGTCGGCGCCCTCGAAGTTGCGCAGGATGTCGCCGGCGCGGGCGGCCAGCGACTGCGCCGTCTCAACAGCGCGGGCAACCAGCTTCTGGTCGGCCGCGTCGAAGGTGTTGGCGATCTCGCCGGCGCGCGTGGCCAGCTTGTCGGCGGTTTCCTCGGCGCGGGCCATGAGCGAGTTGGAGGCGTCGTCGGCGCGCGCCATCAGCATGTTGGACGTGTCCTGGGCACGCTCGTGCAGGCGACGGTCGGCCGCCTCGAAGGCCTGGGCGATGTCCTCGGCTCTCGCAAGCAGCGCGGCCGAGGTCTGCTCGGCGCGCTCGGCGATCTTGCGATCGGCATCGCTGAAGGCAGCACCGGCCTGCTCATGCAGGGTGCTGGTGACTTCCATGACCTTGTCGCGCAGCGCTCCCGCCACGAACACGGCGGTCTTCTCCAGCACGCCGCGGACATTGTCGACACCGGTCGACAGCGCGCGTTCCATGGTGCTGGCGCGTTCTTCGATGACGCCGGTCTGGCGGCTGAAGGCCTGCTCGATCTTCTCGACGTCGGCGGCGATCGCCGCCGAGATGTCGCCGCTTCTGGCGGCGATCTGGTCAATATGGCCGGACACCGAACGATCGACGTCCTTGCGCGCGTCGGCGAGCTTGGCGAGATCGTCCTCCAGGGCACGGGCCAGCATATCGCGGCCTTCGGACAGCTTGCCGACATGGCCGGCGATGACGTCGTCGATCTCGGATCGGCTTTCGGTCAGCTTCTGGAGGTCGGCTTCAAGGGCGCGCTTCAGGATATCGCGGCCCTCGGCGAGTTTTTCGACCTGGCCCGCGACAAGACCGTCGATGCCGGCACGGCTTTCAGCGAGCTTGGCGAGATCGGCTTCAAGGGCGCGTGTCAGCACGTCGCGGCCTTCGGCGAGCTTTTCGACCTGCCCGGAGACGAGGCCGTCGATGCCGGCACGGCTTTCGGCCAGCTTGGCAAGGTCGGCTTCAAGGGCGCGCGTGAGGATATCGCGGCCTTCGGCGAGCTTTTCGACCTGGCCGGCGACAAGGCCGTCGATCGAGGCCCGGCTCTCGGCGAGCTTGGCAAGGTCGGCTTCCAGCGCCCGCTTGAGGATGTCGCGGCCTTCCGCCAGCTTCTCGACCTGGCCGGCGACAAGCCCGTCGATGCTGGAACGGCTTTCGGCCAGCTTGGCGAGGTCGTCCTCCAGCGCCTTGGACAGCGTCGCGCGGTTCTGCGACAACTGGTCGGCATGCGTCTGCATGAGGCCGCTGGCATTGGCCATATCGGCGTCGAGCGCGCGCGAGAGTTCGGCCCGATGGCCGGTGATCTTCTGCGAATGATCGACGATTGCGCCCTGGATCGTGTTGAGATCGGCTTCCAGCGCGCGCTTGAGGATGTCGCGGCCTTCGGCGAGCTTCTCGACCTGGCCGGCGACCAGCCCGTCGATGCTGGAACGGCTTTCGGCGAGCTTGGCGAGATCGTCTTCGAGCGACTTGGACAGCACCGAACGGTCCTGGACGAGCCGGTTCTGGTGCTCGGCAACGGCGCCGCTGACATTCTGAAGGTCATCCTCCAGGGCTCTCGATAGGGCCGAGCGGTCTTGCGCCAGCTTGTTCTGATGATCGGCAATGGCGCCGCTGACGGCCTGCAGATCGGCTTCGAGGGCCTTCGACAGTTGCGAGCGATCCTCCAGCACCTTGTCGGAGTGTCCCGCAATAGCGCCCTTGATGGTGTTGAGATCGGCCTCCAGAGCGCGCTTGAGGATGTCGCGGCCCTCGGCGAGCTTCTCGACCTGGCCGGCGACGAGGCCATCGATCGAGGCACGGCTTTCGGCCAGCTTGGCGAGGTCGGCCTCCAGGGTCTGCGACAGCAGGCCGCGATCTTCGGCCAGCTTGCCGGCGTGGCCGTCGATCAGGCCGCGGATGCCGCTCAGATCGCTTTCAAGCGCGCGGCTGAGTTCGCCGCGGTCCTCGGCGAGCTTGGTCGAATGGGTCTCGATCAGGTTCCTGATACCGATGATGTCGGTTTCAAGCGCCTTGGCGAGCACGGCGCGGCCCTCCGCGATCTTCTCGACCTGGCCGGCGACAAGGCCGTCGATCGAGGCGCGGCTGTCCTGCAGCTTGCCGAGATCGGCTTCCAGGGCGCGCGCCAGGATGTTGCGGCCCTCGGCCAGCTTCCCGACATGGCCGGCAACCATTTCGTCAATCATTGTACGGGCTTGGACGAGCCTGCCCGAGTCTTCGTTCAAAGCCTGCGACAGGCGGTTGCGGCCTTCTTCGAGCTGCTCCAGATGGCTGCCCAGCGAGGCATCGATTGCGGCGCGCGACTCGTTCACCTTGCGCAGGTCTTCTTCCAGCGCGCGCGAAATCAAGCTGCGACCTTCCGCCAGCTTCTGCACCTGGTTGGTGACGGCGGCATCGATCGCGGCGCGGCCTTCGGCGAATTTCGCCAGGTCTTCCTGCATGGCGGCAGCCATGCGTTCGCGGCTCTCGGAAAGCGAGCGGCTTTGGTTCTCGACGGCCTCCTCGATACCGACACGGGCATTGGCCAGCCGCTGGATATCGGAATCGAAGGAGCGCGAGACCACATGCCGGGCAGCTTCCATGCGGCCGGCGAAGTCGGTGGCGCGAGCTTCGAGCATGGAGGAGGTCGACGAGATGATGTCGGCCATATCGGCGCCGATCTGGGTCTTGCCCTGATCAATCATCGCCGACAGCGTGTCCTTGCTCTCCGCGAAGGCGTGGGCGATCTCCTTCGCGCGCTCCACCATCGTCTCGTTAATCTGGCGGGCGCGGGCTTCGAGGGCAGCGTTAAGCTTTTGCGTGCCAGTGTCGAGCGCTTCGGCGCGGGTCTGGAATTCGCTGATCAGCGCCTGGCCACGTTCGGCCAGCGTGCGTTCTATGCCGCTGAGGCTCGCCTCGAATTCAGAACTCAAGGTGCGCGCCGCGCCGCCGAGCAGCGAGACCATGCCATTAGTGCGGTCGTCGAGCAGGTCGGTCAGCGAGCGGGTGAGGCCGTCCGTGGTGTCGGTCAGCTTGGCGATACGAGTGTCGAGCAGGCTGGCGAAAGCCTCGCCGGAGGTCGAAAGCCGGTCGGTGATGTTGTCCAGGCGCGATTCGACGGAATCGAAGATCGACGTCGAGCTTTCATTGATGCGATCGATCAGCGTGTCGCCGGAATTGTTGATCGTCATCGACAGCTTGGTCGACGCATTGAGGATCGAATCGCGGATGATGTCGCTGGCCGCGCCGATCTCGTCGCGCAGCGTCTCGTGAGCGCTCGCGATGGAAGCGCGCACGCGCTCGGCGTGGGTAACGACGGCCTCCCGCTCGCTGCCGAGACCATCGACCAGCGAACGGATGCGGGCCTCGTTTTCGGAATAGGAGCGTTCGATCTGGCTAACTTCGCCATGGACCAACGTTTCGAGCTCGACGGCGCGGGCCAGGGTCCGTTCGATGCCTTCGCCCATGGCCGCCACTTCGCGGCGAACGGCCTGACCAATCATCATGACGCGGTCCTGGGCGAGGTTTTCAGGCTCCGCCAGACGGAAGGCGACCTCCGTCATCGACTGCGCGGCGATGCGCATCTCCTGAGCGCGCCGGATCATGGCGGCGAATGCCCAGAACAGGATGACCGGAACGATCGCGGCAACCGCCAGGCCGATCAGTTCGGGACGGGCGAAGAACTGGTCGAAAGTGCGAATCTTCCAGATGCCAGGGCCGAAGAGGAGGTTGGCCAGGCCGCCGGCGCCGGCGATCCATGCCAGTGAGATAAAGGCGATCACCCAGTAGACGGTGCTCGATGCACGCCGGTTGAGGCTGTGGAGCAGCGTCTTGTAATCCTTCTGACGGTCGTCATTGGCGGGCGTGAAGCCGGCCGGGGGCGTGAAGCCGGACGGTTGTCCATTGCGCGGCTCGACTGGGCGCAGCTCGGCCGGCTTGGCCGCGGGCGCCCTTGGAGGCTGGGCGGCGGCGGGCTGAGGGTTGTTCGCGGGCTCTGTCCGCTGGCTGCGACCTTCGCGCGCCAGCTCGTCGGCCGCCGCCGATATCTGTGCTTCGAGATCCTCCATCGACGCCGCCATGTCGAGCCCGCCTTCGTCGCCGGCAAGGTCAAGGTCGAGCGCCTTTTCCAGTTCCGCGGCTACGTCATTCTCGAGAGACTTGGTCGTCGTTGGTTTCTTAGCCATGCCTTCGCTACCCTGTACTAGCTGCCGCGGAACTTATGATTTTGGCCTGATTCTGGCCCGATTCTGGCTTATCTGTCCCGAGCAGGAGGCTGAAAATGGACCTTCGTATCGTAATGACACACAGGGGTAAAGAAAACATGCATTCCCGGCGATACGTAAAACTTTAAATATAAGGTTAACGGAAGCGTGATCCGGCCGCCTCCGTGACAACATTTTCCCCCTCCAATCGTTAACCCGTTGGCGACCGGAATCGCCTATTTTCTTGGGCTCGTCTGCCCGCTTTATGGAGTTGCAGTGCGTATGCGTGGCGAAAGTGGTATTGCGTTTTCCATGCCGGGGGGAGATGCGTCCGGAACGGCTGGCGCCCGACCCGTGGATCTTGGCCATCTGGCGCGTCAGACAATGGGCGACCGCGACCTGGAGCGGGAGGTGCTGGCGCTGTTCGTGCAGCAGTCGCTTGCCGTTCGCGATCAGATCGCGGACGCCGACACCAGACAGCGGGTGCTTCTGGCGCACGGCTTGAAGGGCTCGGCGCGCGGCATCGGCGCCTTTGCGGTCGCCGAATGCGCGGCGATCATCGAGAAGCAGCCGGAAGACGTCCGGGCACTCAAGCGGCTCGGCATGCTGGTCGAGGAAGTGCGCGACTTCATCGCGGGCATCAGCCGCTAGCATTATCTTTTTGAAAAGCGTCATTTTGTGGCGCTTTCGCGTCGCAGTTGACTTGTCCGGTGGAGTGATTATCTCCGTCGCGATTCCTCAGGTGACTTAATGACCAAGCTGACTTACATCGCCCATGACGGGACCCAATTTGACGTGGAGGCCGAAAACGGCTCGACCGTCATGGAAAACGCGATCCGCAACGCGGTGCCCGGCATCGAGGCCGAATGCGGCGGCGCCTGCGCCTGCGCGACTTGCCATGTCTATGTCGACGAGGCATGGACGGCCGAGGTCGGCGAGCCGGAGGCGATGGAGGAGGACATGCTGGACTTCGCGTATGACGTCCGGCCGAATTCGCGCCTCTCTTGTCAGATCAAGGTGCGCGACGCGCTGGACGGGCTGATCGTTCGGGTTCCCGAACGCCAGGGCTGAGGTGCGCAGGTATTCAGGTGATTCCGGCCTGCAATGGCCGCCTCCTGCGCTTCCGGCGCTCGCGTACTTCAAGTACGCTCCGCTCCGGTTCTCGGGAACCATCATTCTCGACTCGGCCTGACCTGAATCTCGGCACACCTCTGGGCGCTTCCAAATATTCTTTCGCGCTCGCTGCTTGGCAGCAGGCGATAGCTCATGCAGTCTCATTGCATTCCCACAAGGGGCGCAGCGAATGAGCAATATCATCAAGACGGACGTACTCATTGTCGGCGCCGGGCCGGTCGGCCTTTTCGCTGTGTTCGAGCTCGGCCTGCTCGACATGAAATGCCATCTCATCGACATTCTCGACCGTCCCGGCGGCCAATGCGCCGAGCTCTATCCGGAAAAGCCGATCTACGACATTCCCGGCTGGCCCACCATCTCGGCTCAGGGCCTTGTCGACAAGCTGATGGAGCAGATCGCGCCGTTCAAGCCGGACTTCACCTTCAACCGCATGGTGTCGAGCCTCGAAGCGCTCGAGGATGGAAGCTTCCGCGTCGCTACCGACGAGGGGGAACTGTTCGAGGCCAAGGTGGTGGTAATCGCGGCCGGTGGCGGGTCTTTCCAGCCCAAGCGCCCGCCCATTCCGGGCATCGAGGCCTATGAAGGCAAGAGTGTCTTTTATTCGGTCCGGCGCATGGAAGAATTCCGAGGCCACGATCTCGTCATTGTCGGCGGCGGCGACTCGGCGCTCGACTGGACGCTCAACCTGCAACCGATCGCCAGGAGCGTGACGCTGGTGCATCGCCGCCCCGAATTCCGGGCGGCGCCCGACAGCGTCAACAAGATGTACGCCTTGCAAGAGATGAAACGGCTCAAGTTCCTGGTCGGTCAGGTCAGCGGGCTTGCCGGGACCGGCGGCCAGTTGTCGTCGGCGACCATCAAGGGCGGCCCGGACGGCGACGTCGACGTGCCATGCACCCGCATGCTGCCGTTCTTCGGCCTCACCATGAAGCTCGGACCGATCGCCGAATGGGGCCTCAATCTTAACGAGAACCTGATCCCGGTAGATACGGAGAAGTTCCAGACGTCGATCCCGGGCATCTTTGCCGTGGGCGACATCAACTGGTATCCGGGCAAGCTGAAGCTGATCCTGTCAGGCTTCCACGAGGTCGCGCTGATGGCGCAAGCCGCCAAGCGCATCGTCAGCCCGGGCGAGCGCATCGTCTTCCAGTATACGACCTCGTCGACCAGCCTGCAGAAGAAGCTCGGCGTCCACGATTGACGCGCTTATTCTGCGAGCACGGGTGCCGGTTGCTCGTCATGGCCGCGCAGCGGCTTTTCCGGCATCAGCGCCAGCGCAATCAGCGCCAGCACAAGCGTGACGCCAGCGGTGAGGAAGATCATCACGAACGGCGTCGCGGATGTCAGCTGGATATGGGTCTGCGAGCCCTCGGCGGCCAAGGGCAGCCCGTAACCAAGCGCGACCGCGCCGAGCATGGCGACGCCGAGAGCGCCGCCCAGCGTGCGCAGGAAGGTCAGAACGCCCGTCGCGACGCCGAGATGCGCGCGGTCGACGGCGTTCTGCACTGAAATGGTGCTGACCGGGAAAGTCGTGCCGCTGCCCAGGCCGATCAGTGTCGTCAGCATCTCAACCTCGAGCAGAGAGGCGTGTCCCGCAATGGCACTGAGCACGCCAATGCAGACAATCGCCAGGCTGATGCCGGCCATGGCGATGCGCTTATAGTGGACGAAGCGCGCGATCATGCGGCCGCTGAAGGCGGCGCCGGCCACCGTGCCGAGCATGAGGCCGAGCATCGCCGTGCCGGATTCGGCGACCGATAGCCCAACGACCGATTGCAGGTAGACTGGAAGATAGACCGACGCGCCTATGTTTGCGGCCTGCAGCAGGAACATCGATAGCGTGCCCGCGAGCACGATCCGGTTGCCCAGCACGTCGAGCGAGATCAATGGCTCCGCGGCCTTGAGCAGCCTCAGCGCGAAGAAGGCCCAGACCACCGCCGAGCAGGCCACCAGCCCAAGAATCTCCGATGAAAACCAGGGATAAGTGCTGCCGCCCCAGCTTAGCGCCAAAAGCAGCAGCGCCGTGGCGACGACCAGGAGCACTGCTCCCAATCCGTCGATTCGGTGATGCTTAGCCGGGATCGGCAGCTTCTTCAGCGGGTTGTTGATAATGGCCATGGCCAGGAAGCCGATCGGCAGGTTGATCCAGAAGATCAGCGACCAGTGCAGGTGTTCGGCGAATACGCCGCCGAGCAGAGGGCCGGCAACGCTGGCCACCGCCCATGTGCCGGAGATCCAGGCCGCGTAGCGTGCGCGCTCGCGCGGTGGCACGAGATCGCCGATGACCGTCTGGGCCAGCGCGAAGAGACCGCCGCCGCCGGCGCCCTGGATGGCGCGGCCGATGACCAGCACCAGCATGTTGGGGGCGAGCGCGCTGACCAACGACCCGAACAGAAAGATCAGAATGGCGGCATAGATGATGGCGCGACGACCGTAAACATCCGAGATCTTGCCATAGAGCGGCGACATCGCCGTCGCGGTCAACAGATAGCCGGTGACGATCCACGGCAGATATTCGGCATGGCCCAGAGCGCGCGCGATCGTCGGCAGCGCTGGAGCGACGATTGTCTGGTCAAGGGCCGCCAGCAGCATCGACAGCAGCACGCCGCCGATGATCGCATTCTTCTCGCTCTCGCTCATCAGCGGCGCGGCTTTCAGCGCCATCGCCTGGTTCTCGACGGTCTGGTCCATGCGTCATTCTTTCAAGGCTGATGCCCAGCGTGCCCAAGACGGTCCTGGTCGGCACGTTGCGCCTGGCGCCTGTCATTTCTCTCCGTTGTTCGAGTCCCAGGCTGGTTTTAGGCCCGGATGTTTCGAACCCGCTATATGTCGTCGATATAGGCCGATTTCGACCACCGCTCGAAGTTTTTATGATCTGGCACGATGCTTGGACGAAATTGGTCCGGACGGTCTTGGTCAGGGCGGCGGCAGTTGCCCGGCTTCGACGCGCCCCATCCGGTAGCGCAACAGACGGAGGATGCGGCTTTCGAAATTGACGCTTTCGACGCGGTCGAAGCGCAGCTGGTCCTGGTCGTGCCTGGCGAGTTCGGCAGCCTGGATGGAGGCGGCCTTCGCCTTGGCTTGTTCGCAAGTCTTCTGCACAGGGGCCGACTTCAGCGCATCTTCGAGCAGACGCGCATGGTTCTTGGCGATCTCGACATGGCGCTCCTCATGCCGCTTGATGTCGGCCGAGAGCGTGTCCCAAAACAGTCTGACGTCAGGATCGACTTTGGGCGGGCGCCGCCATTCGGGGAGGATCACCTTGACCTTCACGGTGACGGCCGCGTCGGCGATGCGGCAGGATTCGGCACTTTGCGCGTAGCTGATACGGGTCGTAAAGGCCATCTGCGTGGCGCCTGGATGCCGCGAGCCGGTGCTCTTCACTTCGGGGCCGTTTCTGGACAGCTGGTTCCGGATATCCTCGAGCGTGCGGCCGCCGACGCTGAAATAGCTGTAGGTCTTCACCAGATTCGCAGTGGCCGCCGGCGTGGCGGCGAACGCGAGCATCAGGGCGCAGAGCACGGAACGTTTCATCATATTGCCTCTTCACGCACCTTGCTTTAGGGCCGTCCCCAGCGCAACGGAATTGATTTCCGGCGGATCACGCATGGTTGATGGACAATGACGACAAGGCGATGGCAGCTGGCGCACGGGCGCTATCTCGACCTCGGTCCGAAGGCGGTTGTCGTCGGCATCCTCAACGTGACGCCCGACAGTTTTTCGGACGGCGGTTTGTTCATCGCGCCGGAAAAGGCGCTGGAGCAGGCGCGCCGGATGGTGGAAGAGGGCGCCGCCGTGATCGATGTCGGCGGGGAATCGACCCGACCTGGTTTTGCTCCGATCACGGCTGAAGAAGAGCAGGGCCGTGTGCTGCCGGTCATCGCCGCGCTCGCGGCTTCGGGCGAGGCGCTGATCTCGGTCGACACCTATCGCGAGGATACCGCGCGGCGCGCGGTCGCCGCCGGCGCCCATATCGTCAACGATGTCTGGGGGCTGCAGCGCGAGCCCGGCATCGCGCGCGTCGCCGCCGAAACCGGCGCCGGGCTCGTCATCATGCACACCGGGCGCGAACGGCAGAAATTGCATGATGTGATCGAGGACCAGTTCCTGTTCCTGCGCAAATCGCTGGAGATCGCGCGCGCCGGCAAGGTCGCCGACAACCAGATCGTGCTCGATGCCGGCTTCGGCTTCGCCAAGGAGACGGCGGCGGAAAACCTCGACCTGATGGCACGATTTTCCGAGCTTCAGGCGCTCGGCTATCCGCTGATGGCGGGGACCTCGCGCAAGCGCTTCATCGGCAACGCGACGGGGCGCCAGCCTGGCGATCGGGCGGCCGGTACGGCGGCGACGAGCGTCATTCTGCGCTTGAAGGGAGCCGACCTGTTTCGCGTCCACGATGTCGCAATCAACGTGGACGCGCTGGCGGTAACCGATGCTATGCTTGCGCGCGAAACCGAGCTTCCTCCCGGACCCTGATCATGTACGTCATCCGTATGAAGAACTGCGCCTTCTTCGCCCGCCATGGCGTGCTGGACGAGGAGGAGACGCTTGGCCAGCGTTTCTATGTCGATGCCGAGCTGACCGTCGAACCCAGCCGTCCGCTGACGGAGGATTCGATCGAGGACACCGTCAATTATGGTGTCGCCTTCGCGGTCATCGAGAAGATCGTGACCGGACATCGCCGCTTCCTGATCGAAGCGCTGGCGCTGGAGGTCGCAAAGGCGCTGACGGCGCGGTTTTCGCAAATCGAGAAGGCCGCGATCACTGTGCGCAAGCCGAACGCGCCGGTCCCCGGTGTGCTCGATCATGTCGAGGTGACCGTTGTCTGGCCAGAATAGCGTCGTCTACCTCAGCCTCGGCGGCAATCTCGGCGACCCGGCGAAGTCCATGGGCGCGGCATTGCGCATGCTGGACGGCGACGACGCAACGCGCGTCACCGCCGTCTCCTCGCTCTACCGCACGCCGCCATGGGGCAAGCTCGATCAGCCCGATTTCCTAAACGCCGCCGCCGCGATCGAGACGGTGCTTTCCCCGCGCGCGTTGCTCGACCTTTGCCTCGATGTCGAGAGACGGCTAAAGCGCGTGCGCGAGGAGCGCTGGGGGCCCCGCCTGATCGACATCGACATCCTGGTGTTCGGCGACCGGGTGATCCACGAGACCGGGCTAGAAGTGCCGCATCCGCGCATGCTGGAGCGCGCCTTCGTGCTGGCGCCGCTGGCCGAGATCGCGCCGGGGCTGTCGGTCGGCGGCAGGACCGTGTCGGAACGGCTCGGCGCCGTCGACACCTCCGGCATCGAGCGACTGCCGTCGGGCCGGGAGTGGTGGCTCGACTAGAGCAGGCTGGTCAGCCGGAAAAACCGCCGCCGTCCAAAAACGCCTGTTCCTCGGCGGTCGTCGCGCGGCCGAGCATTCGGTTGCGATGCGGGAAGCGTCCGAAGCGCCGTACGATCTCCAGATGCTCCTCGGCGTATTTCAAATAGTCCGGCGCCCTCGCGGCTGTCAGCTCGACCGACCGATGCTGGTCCGCCAGCGATTCCGAATGCTCGAAGGGCAAATAGAGGAAGACGCGGACCAGTTCGTCCAGTTCCAGGTCATGGCCGGCAGCGATCGCCCGGTCGGCAAAATGCCTTGCCAGCGGGTCGGTCGCGTACATGTGGCCGGTGCCGCGGAAGCAGTTGCGCGGGAATTGGTCGAGCAGGATCATCAGCGCCAACGAGCCTTCGGCGTGCGCGTTCCAGTCGTCGCATTGGCGCCCCGCGGCGGCATAGTGCAGCTCAAGGAAACGGTTGCGGAAATCGGTGTCGAAGGCGTCGTTCTTCTCGAACCAGGCGTCCTCGCCGGCATCGCGCCAGAATTTGGTGACCGAAAGCGCGCGTGGATCGAGTTCCGCCATGCCTTGCCCCTCAGTTGTTGGTCTCTGCCTTGTTCAGCACGACGGCTGTTTCCTGGTTCAGCGCCCGGCCGGCGCGGCGCGGCTGCGTGAGCGGCGTCGGTATCGGCGTGCCGATATTGCCCTTGAGGAAACGCTGGCCGGCGCGCACGCCCTCGGCCAGCTGCGTCTCGAAGCGCGCTTCGTCGCGGCGCCGCACGTCCTCGATGACCTCGGCGACTTCCTCCGGATCGACGCCAAGCGCTTCCAGCGCGGAGCCGCCGAAGACGAGCGCCGATTCGAAGGTCTCGCGCAGTTGATAGTCGACGCCGGCGCGCACCAGCTGCAGCGCCGTGCCCCGGTCGAAGGCGCGCGCCAGGATGGTGACCAGCGGGAATTCGGCCTTGATCAACTGCGCGATGCGTACGGCGGCGTCCGGCTTGTCGACGCAGATCAGCACCGCGCGGGCCCGTCCGGCGCCGGCCGCATGCAGGATGTCGAGCCTAGTGCCGTCACCGTAATAGACTTTGAAGCCGAAATCGGCCGCCGCCTGGATCATCTCAACTTCGTTGTCGATGATCGAGACATCCAGCCCGCGCAGCAGGAGCGGCTGGCTGGCGATCTGGCCGAAGCGGCCGAAACCGATGATCAGCACGCTGCCGGTGAGTCCGTCGGCGATATCGACGCCGTCGAGCGACTGCTCGTCGCGCGGGGTCAGGTAACGCAGCGCTACGATGGCCAAGGGCGTCAGCACCATCGAGATGATGACGATGGCGGTGAGCGTTGCGTTGGCCTGGCCGTCGATGATGCCGACCGCGGCGGCTGACGAATAGAGCACGAAGGCGAACTCGCCGCCTTGCGCCATGAAGACGGCGCGTTCCAGAGCCTCGCGGTGGCCGCTCTTCAGGATGCGCGCGACGATGTAGATGCCGAGCGCCTTCATGACCATGTAGGCGACGACATAGATGGCGACGAGCCGCCAGTTATGGGCGACGACGCCGAGGTCGAGCGACATGCCGACGGCGAGGAAGAACAGGCCGAGCAGGATGCCGCGGAACGGCTCGATATCGGCTTCGAGCTGGTGTCGGAAAGTCGATTCCGACAGGAGCACGCCGGCGAGGAAGGCGCCCATCGCCATCGACAGGCCGGAGAGCTGCATGGCGAGAGCCGATCCCAGCACCACCAGGAGGGCCGCGGCGGTCATGACCTCGCGGGCACGCGCGTCCGCCAGGACGCGGAAGAGCGGATTGAGCAGGTAACGGCCGGCTAAGACCAGCCCGACGATCGCGGCGATGCCGATGCCGACTTCGGTTAGGCGCTCCGAAATACTGGTTTCGGCCCCGCCCGGCGCGAGGAATGCCACCAGCGCAAGCAGCGGCACGATCATCAGGTCTTCGAGCAGCAGGATGGAGACGATGCGCTGGCCTTTCGGCGTGGCGATCTCGCCGCGCTCTTCCAGCAGCTGCATGACGATCGCCGTCGAGGTCAGCACGAAGCCGGCGCCGGCAACGAAGGACTGCGCGATGGGAAAGCCTCCGGCCAGTCCGACCAGAGTCAAAAGCATGCCGCAGACGCCGACCTGCAAGGCGCCCAGGCCGAAAATCTCGCGACGCAGGCCCCAGAGCCGCGACGGCTGCATTTCCAGCCCGATGATGAACAGGAACATGACGACGCCGAGCTCGGCGACGTGGAGGATCGATCCCGATTCGGAAAAGACGCGCAGGCCGAACGGGCCGATGACCACGCCGGCGGCAAGGTAGCCAAGGATCGAGCCCAGCCCCATGCGCTTGAAGATCGGCACGGCGATGACGCCGGCTGCGAGCAGCGCCACCACCTGCACCAGATCGCTGCTCGACGCTTCAGCTGCCATGCGTGTCATCCCGTTGCTCTAAATCGCGTCGCCTGGAAAAGATTCAGGTGACGCGCTTTAGGTCTTTGCTTGATGCATGTCGTTGTCCCAGAACCGCTGCACACTTCCGGGCGACATGCATTTGCTTGATGCATGTCGTTATCCCAGGACCGCTGCACACTTCCGGGCGACACGCATCAGAAGCACTCCTTGCATGCCCCGGGAGGGAGAGGCAAGGCCGGGAGGCCTGCCAGGAAGGGTAGGGTGCCGTCGAGGCGGTCTTCGCTTGCTGGTCGGACGTTCAGCATCTATGGTGACCAGATGTCTGACTATTCGTCCCGCCCGCCTCCACATATCCCGATGGATGCGCTCAGCGAGGTCCTGCAGGACTTTCGCTTGAGTGGCGTCAACTATGGCCGCTGCGAGCTGCGACATCCATGGAGCATCGCGTTTCCGCAACAGAAGCTTCTGCGCTTTCACTTTGTCGGCCAGGGTCCGTGCTGGATTCATACCGAAGCTGAGGGCTGGCAGGAGTTGCGCGATGGCGATCTGGCGCTGCTGCCACAAGGCATCGCCCATCGGCTGGCCAGTGCGCCGGACGTCGTCGGCGACTCGCTCGAGGGCTGCCAGGTGACCAAGTTGGGGAGCAATGTCTGCGAGGTGGTGCGGGAAGGGACGGGCGCGACAAGCACACTTTTCTGCGGCTCCATGGCTTTGGGCGTCTGTGCGCTCAATCCATTGATCACGTTGATGCCGCCGATCATCAAAGGCTGCGACGTGGCCGGCAATGACCCGGTCGTGCGTCCTTTGCTGGCGGCCATGACGGCCGAGGCCGCGCAACCGCAGATGGGTAGCGCCACGATTCTGTCGCGCATGGCGGACTTGCTGACAGCCCGGCTCATCCGCTGCTGGGTCAATTGCACGGGAGCTTCGACCACCGGTTGGCTCGCCGCCATCCGCGACCCCCATATCGGCCGTGCGCTGGCAGCCATGCACCGAGACCCCGGCCATAACTGGACCTTGGAAAGCCTTGCTAGCCTGGCAGGCCAATCGCGCTCGATTTTCGCCGAGCGCTTCAGCGCTGTGCTGGGGGAGGGCGCCGCCCACTATCTCGCCCGTCTGCGCATGCAGGTTGCGCGCGAGTTGCTGGGGCAAAACGGCCTGTCGGTTGCCGAGGTCGCTACCCGTTTGGGCTATGACAGCGAAGCATCCTTCGCGCGCGCGTTCAAACGCATCACCAATGTCTCGCCAGGCGTTGTGCGTCGCACAATTCCCGGACGAACGGACATGAATTTCGGATTTTAAGATACATATAATCCGAAAGGACTCGTCTATTTGAAGACCTCCATTCCTTGGAGATCTTTCAGTGACAGACACAACATTACAGCTTGAAGACGCGGCGTCAGACCTCGATACCGCTGCGCCAACCACGTGGAACGCAGCCACCTGGTTCTCGGTCATTTCATTGGCGGCCACCAGCTTTGCCCTGGTGTCAGCCGAATTCCTGCCGGCAGGTCTGCTGACGCCAATGGCGCGCGATCTCGGCATCAGCGAAGGAACGGCCGGACAGGTCGTCACCGCCACCGCTTCAGTCGGCGCCGTGACGGCCATGTTGAGCAATGTTCTCATCGGCCGATTGAACCGCAAGACGGTGCTGGTTGGCCTCAGCGCGTTGGCGGTCGGCTCCAACCTCCTTGCAGCGCTGGCGCCCAATTTCTGGCTGTTGCTGTTGGGCCGGGCTGGGCTCGGAATCGCTCTCAGCGCATTCTGGGCACTCTCGGTTGCCGTCGTGGCCAGGCTGGTTGGCGCCAATGCCACAGGTCGGGGCATGGGCATCGTCACCCTCGGCGTCTCGCTAGCCACCATTGCCGCACCGTCGGCGGGTGCGTTGATCAGCGACTGGCTGGGATGGCGCAGCGCCATGGCCTTGACGGCGGGGCTGGCCGTGATTGCGATGCTGCTGCAGTTGGTTAGCCTGCCAACCTTGCCTGCCACAGCCAGCAATAGCCTTTCGGATGTTTTTCGGCTGACGCGGCGGCGTGGCATCCAGCTCGGCATGCTGGCCATCCTTTTGCTGATGACAGGGCATTTTGCCGGCTCGGTCTATGTACGCCCCTTCCTCGAACATGTGACGCTCCTGGCAACCGGGCCAATTGCCATGGCCCTGCTCGGCTTTGGCATCGCCGCTGTGATCGGCAATGTTGCCGGCGGCCGCATGGCCGACGCCGATATCCACATGGCTCTCGTGGGCACCGCGGCGCTGATGGCGTTTTCGACTCTGGCGTTGGTGCTTTGGGGCGTGCACATCGCGGTTGCCTTCGGATTCGTCACGCTTTGGGGCTTGGCATTCGGCATGGCGCCGGTGGTGCTGCCGACCAACCTGTCCCGCGCGGCGCCTGATGCGCTGGAAGCAGCGGGCAGCCTGATGGTCGTCTCTTTCCAGGTTGCCATCACAACCGGCGCGGTTGTCGGCGGCTATGTCGTGGACACCTATGGTGCCTCGGGACCGTTGACCCTTACCGTGGTCCTTGCCGCCTCGACGGTCGTGCTGGCGCTGCTACAGCCTCGCAGGTGAACGGCCTCATGCGACGCGCCTCAGATTGATGTTTTACATGTACTGGTCGGCCTGAATCCGGAACGCCGCGATATTGCAGCCTGGTTACACAAGTTTATGCGGCCCGATTGTTGCGCGCCGCCACAATCAGAGGTTATGGCACGCTCGGCTTCGGCCGTTGGGGGCAGCCGCGATGGGCGGCTGCCTTTTTTGAGGAGATGATTGACATGAAGAAGTTTTTGCTCGTTGCCGTCGGTGTTGCGGCGTTGGCCGGTTCGGCTTGCTCCAAGGGGCCGCAATGCACGCAGGAAATGGCCGCCAAGAAGGCGCAGGACATGGCTGCCGCCCTCCAGGAAGCCATCACCAAGGACCCGAGCAAGGCAGCCGATCTGACCGCCAAGGTGCAGGCCGTGACGACGAAGTATCAGGGCGCGACGACGCTCGACGAAGCTTGCAAGGCCTATGATGAGCTGACCGCCACCATCAAGGGTTGAGCCCAGCCGTCGACAAATGCGAAGGCGGTGGCCGGTCGGCCGCCGCCTTTTTCTTGCGCGGCGCTTCGGCCGGCACGCCTTTCGGATACGCTACCCGATACCCATCGTTGGCTTATGGTCGGCGATCTCGGCGAGCAGCCAGTCCTGGAACAGGCCGGTGCCCGGCTTGTTTCCGATGCTGCGGCGCTGGTGCAGGTAGATGCGGGCCGGATAGGTGTGGCGGGCGCTGAAGGGGGTCACAAGCTTGCCTTGCTGGAGAAGATCCTGCGCCATCATGGTGTCGGCCAGAGCGATCCCCGCGCCGTTTATCACCTCGCGCATGATCAAGGTACAGTCATCGAGCGTCGTGCTGGACCCGCATGAGGCGATGTCGCGCTATCCGCACCAGCTTTCCGGCGGCATGCGGCAGCGGGCGGTGATCGCGATGGCCTTGTCCTGCGATCCGGCGCTGCTGGTTGCGGACGAGCCGACCACCGCGCTCGACGTCACGGTGCAGGCCGGCATCCTCGACCTCGTACGCAGATTGCGCGCGAAGCATAGATCGGCCGTGGTCTTCATCACGCATGACATGGGTGTCGTCTCCGAGCTCGCTGACCGCGTCATGGTCATGTATGCCGGCCGCGTGGTGGAGCGCGGCACCCGCACGGAGCTGTTTTCGGACCCCCGGCACCCTTACACGAGCGCATTGCTCGGTTCGATCCCGCCGCTGACCGGCCAAAAGCCCCGCCGCCTGCCGGCGATCCCCGGTTCGCCGCCCTCCTTGCTGCGGCTGCCGCAAGGCTGCGCCTTCGGTCCGCGCTGTCCGGTGCGCTACGGGCCTTGCGAGGCCGGCAAGCCGGGTCTCGGCAAGGACGCGCATGCCGCCGCATGCTTTCGGGTGGCGCAAGCATGAGCGGGTCAATGATAGATATACATCGACCGATCCTCGAGACGCGCTCGCTGGCCAAGCGCTTTTCGATCGGAACCCGGTTTTCCGCGGAGGGCAGGCGGACCATCCACGCCGTGGACAATGTCTCGCTGATCGTGCGGCGCGGCGAGACGGTCGGCCTCGTGGGCGAATCCGGATGCGGCAAGTCCACGCTGGCGCGCTGCCTGGTTCGGCTCTACGACATCACCGACGGGAAGCTTCTGTTCGAGGGCGACGACATCACCTCGAAGTCGCTGTCCGAGCTCAGGCCGCTGCGGCGGCGCCTGCAGATGGTCTTCCAGGATCCCTCGGCCTCGCTCAATCCCCGTCGGCGCGTCGGCGATCTCGTCGCCGAGCCGCTGCGCATCCACGGCAGGCTTTCGTCACCCGAGATCACCGCGCGCGTGGCGGAGCTGTTCGAGCTGGTCGGACTGCTGCCGGACCATGTGATGCGCTATCCGCACGAGTTCTCAGGCGGCCAACGCCAGCGCGTCGGCATCGCGCGGGCGATCGCGTTGAACCCCGACCTCGTCGTGCTCGACGAGCCAGTCTCGGCGCTCGACGTGTCGGTGCAGGCCCAGATCGTCAACCTGCTCGCCGACCTGCAGGAGAAGCTGAAGCTCACCTATATCTTCATTGCCCACGACCTCTCGGTGGTTCGCCAGGTCTCGACACGCATCGCCGTCATGTATCTCGGCTCGATCGTCGAGGAGGGACCGGCGGAGGAGGTGTTCGCGACGCCGGTCCATCCTTACAGCCAGGCGCTGATCTCGGCGGTTCCGGTCGTCGAGACGACGCCGAGCGGAACGCGCAAGCGCATCATCCTCACCGGCGATGTGCCGAGCCCGCTGAAACCTCCGTTGGGATGCCGTTTCCACCCGCGATGCCCGATCGCGGTTGATCGATGCCGTTCGGAGCGGCCGGAACTGAAGGAACATCGTCCAGGCCGCAAAGTGGCCTGCCACTTCCCGACTTTGAGCTGAGCCGTCTTCTTCGCAGGTGGTGGGTGCGGCTATAGGGGCCGCACCGGATCAGTTCTTGGCGATGGCGCCAACTTCGACCGAATCGACCCGCTTCAGGTTCATGCCGATGACCGGCACCAGCTGATCGTTGACGCGCACGGCCACCGTCACTGTCATTGAATTGCCGTCAGGCACACGCGCCTGCATGACGCCATTCAACTGCTTGCGGTTGATGGTGAAGACGACCTTCTGGGCGTCGACGACATTGCCGCCGACAATGTCCATGCCGCTTTCGGTCGAGCCGCCCATGAAGGTGCCCCTGTAACCGTCGCGGCCCTTGCGCTCGACGCTGGCGGACATCTTTTGCGTGAACACGCCGACCCGGCAGCCACCGTCAAGCGTCATGCCGAGCTTGCTGGCGGGCGTCGAACCATTGAAATCGCAGGTGAATTTGGTGCCCTTGTACTTGCCGGCGATGATCTCGCCGGGGCCGACCCATCTGCCTTCGACGGAGCGAAAGAACTGCTTGTCCGGTTCTGCCCCGAAGGCCTTTTCGACCAATCCGAGCGGCGCGACAATCGCAACTGTCGCAGGCAGCACGCAGGACAAGATTACGCTTCTCATAGACGACACCCGGCACGACAGAGTCTGTTCTTGGACCTGATGGACCATGGCGAAGATTGGTTAATGCTTCGTCACTGGAGCATGACGCCGAAGAGTGTGAAGCGGTTTTCGGACTACATCAAGCTCCACTTCTTTGATTGGAGCAGGATTCAGATTGCAGGTCGATTCGACCTGAAATCATTCGGCTCCGCCGGCGGCTTTCGCGTCTACCCTATTGCTCCGCCTGGCCGTCTTTCTTGACCGCGAAGGACGTCAGGGCCGAAAGGAAATCCCCGAGGCCCGGGCGCTTCACGGCGATGAACGGCAAGGGGCGGGCGGTTTCCATCGCCGCGATGCCGATGCGCGCCGTCATCATGCCGTTGACGACCCCTTCGCCGAGCTTCGCCGAAAGCTTTGCGGCAAGCCCATGGCCGACGATCTGCTGCACGAAACTGTCGCCCACCGCGATCGAACCGGTCACCGCCAGATGCGCAAGCACGCCACGCGCCAGCCGGAAGAAGCCTAGGGTGCCTGGGCGGCCGCCATAAACCTCGGACAGTCGCCGGATCAGGCGGCCCGCCTCGAATACGACATAGGCAATGTCGACCAGCGCGCGGGGGCTGACCGCCGTTATAAGCGACACGCGTTTCGCGGCCTCAAGGATCATGACCTTGGCGCGATGATCGAGAGGCGACAGGATCTCGGTCTCGGCGAGCCGCACCAGATTGGCGCCGTCGATGATCTCGCCGCGCAATTCGGCGAGCGAACGGCGCCCGGCGGCGGTCTCGGGCTTCGACGCGACGAAGGCCGAAAGCTCGTCGACCAAAGCGCGCGCCGCCTTTGGATCGTCGCGCGCCACGGCATCCAGGGCCCGCTTCTGCATCTTTTCGACTTCGGCAAGGCGGGCAATAGCAAGGAACTCGCGGATTAGGATAATGATCAGCGACAAAAGCGCGATTGCCGCCATGCCCGCCGCCAGCCAGCCGAGCCATTCGGCGCGCGCAAAGAGGTCGCGGACCAGCTGGTCGGCCCAGAGGCCGACCGCAAGCGAGACGAGCACGCTGAGGGCGCCGAAGAACAGCCGCGCCAGCAGCGAACGCTTTTTCGGCGCGGTCGCTGGTGCCGGGGCCGCGGCATCGATGTCAGGCTCGTCGAAAACGTCGACCTCCGAGGGGACCACGACCGCCACATCGGTCCTTGCGGCGCGCGGCGTGCGCGCCGGCTGTTTCTCGGCGATGCGGCTCTGCGCGGCTTGCGGCTTCGGCTCGGTCTCAGGCTCGATGCGGAAGGCCGCCGGTTTGCGGGGCGCGGTCATGCCAAATGATCTCCGATCAGGAACTGCAGCGCGCGGTCAAGCCGGATATGCGGCAATGACAGCGTGACCCCTTCAGCGGTGCGCTCGAGCTTCGGCGAGCGGAACCGCACGAAGCGGATCGCCGGTTCGGCGCTGTCGGGCGATGATCCGGAACTGTCGAACACCGCATCGACCTTTTCCGGCAAATCGCCCGGGAATATTGCGGTTTCGGCCTTTCCGTCGAACGTTTCGCCATTGATCGTCTCGCCCTTCAGCGGGGTGCCGATGATGACCGGCAGCGTCTCGCGACCTTGCTTCACTGTGCCTTCGCGGGTCGAGCGAACCGCGGCCATGGCGACGACGTCGACCGCGGCACCGCTGAAGTTCGCCCGCGCCACCGCGCGGTCGGTCAGCCGCCGCACGATCGCCTGCAGCCGGTCGTGGCTTTCGTGATGCAGATGGTCCGCCTTGGTCGCGGCGACCAGGATGCGGTCGATGCGGCGCGAGAAGAAGTCGGTGAGGAAATTGCCGCGTCCGGGCCGGAAGCAGGACAGGATCTCGGTGACGGCGCGTTCCAGATCGGCCATGGCGGCCGGGCCGGCATTGAGCGCCTGCATGGCGTCGATCAGCACGATCTGCCGGTCGAGGCGGGTGATGTGCTCGCGAAAGAACGGTTTGACGACATGCGCCTTGTAGGCCTCGTAGCGGCGCTCCATCATCGCATGCAGCGATCCAGAGCGGGGCCGGCCTTGCGCGAGCGTCATCAGCGGGGCGAACGTGAGCGCCGGCGAGCCTTCGAGATCGCCTGGCATCAGGAAACGGCCGGGCGGCAGCGTCGACAGGGCCCGCTCGTCGAGCTTGCAGGCCTTGAGATAGGCGGCGAAGCTTTCGGCCAGGCGCCGCGCAATCATCTCGTCTGCGTCAGCATCGGGGTTGATGGTGGAAGCCAGCTCGCGCCAGGCCTGCGACAGGTCGGAACGGACGGGCAGGGCGGCCAACTCGACCGCCTCGCGCGAAAAATCGGCGAAGGACTTGCCGAGCAGCGGCAGGTCGAGCAGCCATTCGCCGGGATAATCGACGATGTCGACAGACAGTCTCCCGGCTGAAAACAACCGGTTCCAGCCGGAAGCCGACTCATATTCGATGGTGAGCCGCAGTTCTGAGATGGCGCGCGTGGAGGCCGGCCAGACGCGGTCGTTCACCAAAGCCGCGACATGGTCCTCGTACTGGAAACGCGGAACGGCATCGTCCGGCTGCTCCTCGAGGAACGCGCGGGCGATGCGGCCGGATTTCTGCGCTTCGAAGAGCGGCAGGCGTCCGCCATGGATGAGGTTGTGGACGAGGGCTGAGATGAACACCGTCTTGCCGGCGCGGGAAAGGCCGGTGACGCCAAGACGCAATGACGGAGAGAAGAGCCCGGCGGCGCGGCCCGACAAGGTGTCGAGCGCAATCCTTGCCTCGTCGGTGAAAGTGGTCAGCGATGATGCCAAATCAGGCCTCTGGTTGCGCATCCGCGCCCGATATAGGCGCTGGACCTGGCGTTTGAAATGGCCTCAGAGGTCGGCGGGCGTGAGAAAGGCTTCGAGATAGCCGCTGCCCTGCGCCGCCTCGGCAAGATTGCCGTGAAAACGCACCACCGCGAGGCCGGAGGTTGGAAAACCGTGCTTCATCATCCCGCGCGCTGCCTCGTCGCCGTCGCCCGACACCGCCATGGCTAGATCCTCGGTCATGGGGTTGTGGCCGATCACCAGAAGCTGGTCGGCGCCGGCGTTGTTGCGGATGATGTCGAGATAGCCGGCCGCATCCTCGCTGTAGAGCGTGTCGAAAAACAGGACCCGTCCGGTGTCGGTGCGCCCCGCCAGGCCTTCCAGCGTCTGCCTTGCCCGTTTGGCGTTGGAGCAAAGCGTGACGCCCGGCACGTAGTTGCGGGCCCGCATGGCCTCTCCGATCGCCTCGGCATCAGCCTTGCCCGATTCGTCGAGCGGGCGGTCGAAATCGCGCACGCCGGGCAGCGCCCAGCTGGCTTTGGCATGTCGCAACAGATAAAGTCTGCTCAACCGTTCCCCCATGGCGCTACCAAACAGGCAAAGCGCGATTAGTCACCAGAACCACGCCATGCACAATGGCCGGTGCGAGCAACTGCAACGAATCATGTGCGAATTCGTTTTATGCCGTTGAAACAACGTCGTTGCCGGAGCTGCCGATGCCAGACTAACAATTGCGTGAAACTGTCGCCGATACCGCTTGTGCAGGCTCTTGTCCCCGAATATATAGGCGCCAAATTTGGGGTTGTTGGGTGAGTCGAATGAACGACATCGTTACCGCCGATTACGTACCCTCCGAAGACGAGCCGTTCATGAACGAACGGCAAAAATCGTACTTCCGCCATAAGCTCATCACCTGGAAGAACGACATTCTCCGCGAAGCGCGCGAAACTCTCGAAATCCTGCAGCAGGAAAACGCCAACCACCCAGATCTTGCCGATCGCGCCTCCTCGGAAACCGACCGCGCCATCGAATTGCGCGCCCGCGATCGCCAACGCAAGCTCATCTCGAAAATCGACTCGGCGCTCCAGCGCATCGACGAAGGCACCTACGGCTATTGCGAGGAAACCGGGGAGCCGATCGCGCTGAAGCGACTTGACGCGCGCCCGATCGCGACGTTGTCGATCGAGGCGCAGGAGCGTCATGAGCGCCGCGAGAAGGTCTATCGCGACGACTAACGCGAGCTGAATAAGCAAGATAACGTAGAAAATGGCCGGATTTCCGGCCATTTTCGTTTCCGGGGCTCAGGGCGCGGGACTGCCCGCGTTTACCGGCAGGCTGCCGTTGCGTCAGCGCTTGTGGCTGCCCAGTTCGCCGAGCAGCTTGGCCATTTCGTCATCGAGCGAAGGCTTGGGCGCGGGTTTGCTTGACGCTGCCGGCTGGGAGTGCGTTTCGTCCAGAGAGGTCTCGAGCTCGTGCATCAGTGTGTCGTCGATGGAATCGTTTGACGGCGGCGTATATCTGGCGCTGCCATTCGTCGTTCCGTAGCTCGGCAGAGGCGTGACCTTCGCGGGCGGCTGGCTCGGTGCGGCCGGCTTGGGCGCGGGCGCCGGCGTGCGCGGGCGTGCGTCGGCAACCGACTGGGCGGGAGGCGGGGCTTGCCTGGCGGGCCCGGGCACGGGCGTAGGTGCCGGCTGTGGCGCGCGCGGGCGCGCCGCGGCGGTTGCCTGCTGCTGGCCGCTGTCGCCGGTCAGGGCCGGACGGCGGGGGGCTGCCAGCCGGATGTCGCGCTCGACCACGACATCGGTCGGCCCGCCGATCAAGATCAGATGCTCGATGTCGTCGCGGCGCACCAGCACCAGCCTGCGATGGCTGTCAACGGCGGTGGCGTCCATGACCGCGAGGCGCGTCTTGCGGTTCCTGCCGCCGGCCACGAAAGTGCCGAAGGTCAGGTTGCGCACCACCTTGATGACGAGCAGGACGACGACGAGCAAAATGAGTGCTGCAAACGTCCACAGGATTGCAGCGACATAACCCGGACCCGCCACGCTATCCAGCCACTGCAGCATCGGTGCACCCAATCGCCTCTTGAGGTGAGGCGACACTAGACCGCTGTGGCGGCCTGCCGCAAGTTCACATCACCCATCGTGAACAGTTTGAACATGAATCATTGATTTTATCGGACATTTGCCGCCGAGGCCTTTTCCGTTACAGGAGAATGTGATTCAACCGGCCGTCCGCGCCCGTCGGACACCGGAATCACGAGCAGGGGGAACATGGCCAAGGAAGCGCGCGGCGATTTCTATCCGGTACCGATCGTCGACCAGAACACGCGTCCGGGCGCCGTCACCAGGCTCATCGTCTTCATCGTCGTGCTGACCGGTGCGGCAATCGTCTTCGGGCTGTTCCGCGAGCGGCTCGGCGATCCTTTCCTGCTCGGCATGCTCGGCGTGCTCGCCATGATCGGCGTCGGCTTCCTGTTCGCGACTGCGATCGGCTTCGTGCAGATCGCGCCGCGTTCGACCGGCGATGAATTGTCGAAGGCCTTCGTCGACTCCATGTCCCAGGGGTTGCTGGTGACCGACACCAAGGGCCGCGTCGTCTATGCCAATCGCGCCTATGCCGATATGACGGGCGCCGCCTCGGCGGCCGATCTCAAGACCGTCGAAGGGCTCTTGTCGGATGTCCCCGAGGCCTCGATGACGATCTACAGGCTGGCGTCGGGACTGCGCGACGGCCAGGCCGGCGACGGCGAGTTCCGGCTTGCGCAGTCAATCAAGCCTGGCGCAGAGCCCGGCGCGCGCTGGTATCGGGCGCGCGCCCGCGCCTTCAGCATGCCCGGGCAAAGGCTGCCTATGCTGGCCTGGCAGCTTGCCGACATCTCGCAGGAACGAGCGGAGCAGGAGCGTTTCTTCCTCGACCTGCAGAAAGCCATCGACCATCTCGACCACGCGCCGGCCGGGTTCTTCTCGGCCGATCAGGAAGGTCGCGTCACCTATATCAACGCCACGCTCGCCGAATGGCTGGGAATCGACCTCGCCTCCTTCACGCCGGGCGCCATCACACTGCCGGAAATCATCGCCGGCGACGGCATGGCGCTGGTCCGCTCGGTCAAGGCCGATCCCGGCACGACCCGCAACGCCGTCATCGACCTCGATCTCACCACCATGAGCGGCCAGGCGCTGCCGGTGCGCTTCATGCACCGGGTTTCGGCAAGCCGCGAGGGCGTGAACGGCCCGACCCGTACCATCGTGCTCAACCGCACCCAGGGCGAGGACGCCTCTGCGGAACTTCGGGCCTCCGAAGTTCGCTTCACCCGTTTCTTCAACTCGACGCCGATGGCTATTGCAGGCGTCGATGCGAACGGACGCATCCTGCGCACCAACGCGCCGTTCCTGCAGCTGTTTTCATCCGTGGTCGACCGCGACGCCGTCGACCGGCGGGTGCGCTTCGAGACCATCGTCCACGAGCGTGACAGGCCGGCCTTCGCCGCCGCCTTTGAGAAGGCCCGGCAGCGGCAAGCCAATATCGAGCCGATCGACTCGGTGCTCCCGGGCAACGAGGAGCGCCATATTCGCTTCTACGTCAATGCCGTCGCCGATACCGCGGGTGGCGAGGGCGCCGAGGAATCGGCGATCGTCTATGCGGTCGAGACCACCGAGCAGAAGGCGCTCGAGGGCCAGATGGCGCAAAGCCAGAAGATGCAGGCCGTCGGCCAGCTCGCCGGCGGTATCGCGCATGACTTCAACAACGTGCTGACCGCCATCATCATGGCGTCCGACCTGCTCTTGACCAATCACCGGCCGTCGGACCCGTCCTTCCCCGACATCATGAACATCAAGCAGAACGCCAACCGAGCGGCCTCGCTCGTGCGGCAATTGCTGGCGTTCTCGCGCAAGCAGACGTTGCGGCCGGAAGTGCTCAGCCTGACCGACGTGTTGGCCGATCTCCGGATGCTGCTCGCCCGGCTTGTCGGCAACGACATCAAGCTGAAGATCGACCACGGGCGCGACCTCTGGCCGGTCAAAGTCGATATCGGCCAGTTCGAGCAGGTGGTGGTCAATCTCGCCGTCAATGCGCGCGACGCCATGCCGGGCGGCGGTGATCTTACCGTGCGCACTCGCAACGTCACGTTGGACGAGTGCAAATCCTTCGCCTATCGCGAGCTGACGCCGGCCGACTATGTGCTGGTCGACGTCGAGGACACCGGCAGCGGCATTGCGCCCGACGTGCTGAAGAAGATTTTCGAGCCGTTCTTCACGACCAAGGAAGTGGGCAAGGGCACCGGCCTCGGCCTGTCGATGGTCTACGGCATCATCAAGCAGACTGGCGGCTTTATTTTCTGCGATTCCGAGGTCGGCAAGGGCACGGTGTTCCGCATCTTCTTGCCGCGCCACATCGCCGAAGTGAAGAAGCAGGCCGAACCTGGCGACGCGCCGGTTACTGTGGCGGCCCCGGCCAAGCCTGCCGACACCGCGAAGGACCTGTCCGGCTCGGCCACCGTGCTCCTGGTCGAGGACGAGGACGCGGTGCGCATGGGCGGGGTGCGGGCGCTGACCTCGCGCGGTTACACCGTGCACGAGGCGTCCTCCGGCGTTGAGGCCCTGGAAGTATTCGAGGCCCTCGGCGGCAAGGTCGACATCGTCGTGTCCGACGTTGTGATGCCGGAGATGGACGGGCCGACATTGCTCGGCGAGCTGCGCAAGCGTCAGCCCGGCATCAAGTTCGTGTTCGTTTCGGGTTATGCCGAGGACGCCTTTGCCAAGAACCTGCCGGCCGACGCGCATTTCGGCTTCCTGCCGAAGCCGTTCTCGCTCAAGCAACTGGCGACGATCGTCAAGGACGTGCTGGAATCCTAGACCGCTTCGACGCAACTGTGGACGGACGACCTAAGGCGAAGGCGCTGGCGCCTGACCGCCTTACAGATCGCTGGAATTGCTTCTAAATCAGCTATCGCTTGCACATTGCGACAGCCCTGCCATGATGGCGGCCGGTGGTCTATTATGGGGTGGTAGCGCGTGACGCCGCATATCGAGGCGGGCAGGGGCGACTATGCCGAAACGGTGCTGTTGCCGGGCGACCCCGAGCGCGCCCAATGGATGGCGGAGACCTTTCTCGAGGCACCACGCTGCGTCAACCGCCGAAGGGGCGCGCTGGGCTTCACCGGCGCTTCCGTGGCAGGCCGGTCAGCATCCAGGCGACCGGCTCGGCGTTCCATCCTTCCTGATCTACGTCCATGAATTGCTCGACTATTATGGCGTGAAGACGCTGATACGCACCGGCACATGCGGCGGCTTGTCGGAAGAGGTACCCCTGCGTGGTCTCGTCATATCCAGCGAAGTGCGGTCTGAGGGCGCAAACAGTGGGCAGGTGTTCGGGCTGTACCGGGCGGCCGGACCGGACCCGGCGCTGCATGCGCTGGTGCTGCGAAGCGCGGCCGATCTCGGCATCGCCTGCAGCGCCGGGCTGACGATCTGCAGCGACGTGTTCCACCATCCCGACGGCCGCGCCCGGTTCGCCGAACCGAGGGAACTCGGGGCACTGGCTGTCGATATGGAAACCAGCGCGCTCTACCGCATTGCCGCGCAGTTCGGCGCGCGGGCGCTGTCGCTGCTAACCGCGGTCGATCACATCGCCACCGGCGAGCTGACGGACTATTCGGAGCGTCAGGCCCTCTTCACCGACATGACCCGTCTGGCGCTCGAAGTCGCGGCCGAGAGTTAGGCGGCTTCACGTTTCAACGCCGCCTGCTCCTCGGCATTGGGCCGGTGGCCCCGCAGATAGAGCGCGCAGGTCGTGCGCAGCATGGAGGCGAAGTTCGGGATCTGACCGTTGATCTCGATCGCCTCGTCATAGAGCTTCGAGATGAATTTCGGTGTCGTCAGTCCCTGGCTGTCGGCGATCTCGTCGAGCAGACCCCAGAACGTCGCCTCGAGCTGGATGCTGGTCGAATGACCATCGATGCGGATCGACCTGTTGATCTGGCGGTAGCCTTCCGGATCCTGCCCGGCGAAGACTCTGCACATCGGTACCTCCCGTTTCTTGTTTGTCTTGGGCGCCGATTGAGTGAGCCGGCGCCTTTTGGAACACTGCCTGCGTTTGTCATCTTCGATCCGATAGCCGCCGACGGCAATCAGACTTTCGTCCTTACGCGGGGCGAGACTACCCATCTTCGAGCCGCACGCGTGGTAATCGGCTGCCACCACCATTTTTCGCCGGCGCGCATAATCGGCTTCGAAATCAAGAAAAGCTGCGGAGTCCGATTTGGCGAAGACGATCCATTCCATGATCAGGGTTCTCGACGAGGCGCGGTCCGTCGATTTCTACAACAAGGCCTTCGGCCTCGAGGTGGCGCAGCGGCTCGATTTCGAGACCTTCACGCTCATCTATCTCAGCAATGCCGACTCGCCCTTCGAGGTGGAGCTGACCGTGAACAAGGGGCGCACCGAGCCCTACGCGCTTGGCGACGGCTACGGCCATCTCGCCGTCTCGGTCGCCGATCTCGACAGCGAACACGACCGGATCGGCGCGCTCGGCTTCAATCCGAAGAAGATCGTCGAGTTCAATCACGACGGGGCGCTGATCGCCCGCTTCTTCTTCATCGAGGATCCCGACGGCTACAAGATCGAGGTGCTGCAGCGGGGAGGGCGCTTCCAATAGAGGTATTCGCCGCGGAGAGGCGCGGCGCCAGCAACGGCACCCTCTCAGGGGGTGCGAACAGCAAGCAGGGAGGAAATCATGGTTACGGTCTACGAGAAGAAGCCGGGTTACGAGAAGAAATCAGGCCTTTCGCGGCGCGAGCTTCTCAAGCGCGGCGGCGCCGGCGCGCTGCTCATCATATCGGGCAGCGCCGTCATCAGTCCCGAACACGCCTGGGGTCTCGAGACCTCGGCGCTCAAGCCCGAAACGATGGCGACGCTGATCCAGGTGGCGCGCGACGTCTACCCGCATGACCAGGTGCCGGACAAATATTACGCCATCGCCGTCAAAGGCCATGACGAGACGGCGGCCAAGGACCCGGCCCACAAGGAACTGATCGAGAAGGGCATCGCCGAGCTCGACAAGAAGGCCGGCAAGGGTGGCTATCGCGGGATTGGTTGGGAAGAGCAGCGGGTCGCGCTGCTTACCGGCATCGAGAGGACGCCGTTCTTCCAGGCGGTGCGCGGCGGGCTTGTCGTCAGCCTCTACAACCAGAAGGAGCTGTGGCCGATCTTCGGTTACGAGGGCGAGTCCTATTCCAAGGGCGGCTACATCGCACGCGGCTTCAACGACATCGAGTGGCTCTAAGCCGCTCTGCCCTGAACAGCATTTCGACAGATTTCATGGGAGGAAACCATGGCAGCATCATTTGATCTCAAAAACGACGGCGTGGTCGTCATCATCGGCTCCGGCGCGGGCGGCGGCACCCTCGGCAACGAACTGGCGCAGAAAGGCATTGACGTCGTCATCCTCGAGGCGGGCGCACGCCACGAATATGAGGAGTTCATCAACGACGAGTGGGAGTCCTTCGCCCAGCTTGCCTGGAAGGACAAGCGCACCACTTCGGGCGACTGGCGAGTCGCCAAGGATTTCCCGAACCTGCCGGCCTGGATCGTCAAATCGGTCGGCGGCTCGACCACGCATTGGGCGGGCGCCTCGCTGCGCTTCCAGGAGCATGAGTTCAAGGCGGCCACGACCTACGGCAAGGTCAAGGGCGCGAACCTTCTGGACTGGCCGGTGACGCTGGCCGAGATGGAGCCCTATTACGCCAAGGCCGAAGCAAAGATGGGCGTCACCGGCACCAACAACTGGCCACGGCTGCCGGGCAACAACAATTTCAAGGTGCTCAAGGCCGGCGCCGACAAGCTTGGCTACAAGGAATGCCACACCGGCAACATGGCCATCAATTCGGTCGAGCGCGACGACCGCAACTCCTGCCAGCAGACCGGCTTCTGCTTCCAGGGCTGCAAATGGGGCGCCAAATGGTCGACGCTCTACACCGAGATACCAAAGGGCGAGGCGACGGGGCATCTGGAGGTGCGGCCTAACTCGATGGCGATCAAGATCAATCATGACGCTTCGGGCAAGGTGACCGGCGTCGTCTATGCCGACAAGGACGGCAAGCTGCAGGAGCAGAAGGCCCGCATCGTCGCGGTGGCCGGCAATTCGATCGAGAGCCCGCGCCTGCTGCTCAATTCGGAGTCGTCCAAATTCCCGCACGGGCTCGCCAACTCGTCCGGGCAGGTGGGCAAGAACTACATGCGCCACACCACCGGCTCGGTCTATGCCATCTTCGACAAGCCGGTGCACATGTATCGCGGCACCACCATGGCCGGCATCATCCGCGACGAGGCGCGGCACGACCCGTCGCGCGGCTTCGTCGGCGGCTATGAGATGGAGACGCTGTCGCTCGGCCTGCCATTCATGGCGGCTTTCCTCAATCCCGGCGGCTGGGGCCGCTCATTCACCACGGCGCTCGACCATTACGACCATATGGCTGGTCTTTGGATCGTCGGCGAGGACATGCCGCGCGAGGAGAACCGCATCACGCTGCACAAGGATGAGAAGGACGAGCACGGCATGCCGATCGCCGACGTCCATTTCGACGATCATCCGAACGACGAGGCAATGCGAAACCATGCCTACAGCCAAGGTCAGGCGCTCTACGCCGCTGTCGGCGCGACCAGGACCTTCCCGACGCCGCCTTATCCTTCGACCCACAATCTCGGCACCAACCGGATGAGCGAGAAGCCCGAGGACGGCGTCGTCAACAAGCATGGCCAGTCGCACGACATAAAGAACCTGTTCGTCTCAGACGGCAGCCAGTTCACCAGCGGCGCGGCGGAGAACCCGACGCTGACCATCGTGACGCTGGCGATCCGCCAGGCCGACTACATCGCCGCGCAGATGTCGGCCAAAACTATTTGACCTCCCGACTGCCTGCTGGCGCGGGACCCGAAAGGGTTCCGCGCCATTTTTATGCGGCCTATCTTCTGGTGCACGTCGAGGCGGTGAAGGCGCCGTCCTTCTGTCTCATGATAATGTCGAAGGAGGGTCCGTTCGGGTCGTCCAGCGTCGCCTGGGTGATCGAGATCGAATTGCCGCCGCTGGTGTAGCCGCCGAGCGGGCCGAGCCAGGTGATCTCACCATTGGGGTTCATTTGGTAATTGTAAGGCGGCGGCGCGGCGCCGAAGGTCACCGGGCCACTATAGAGGTTGGACTTGATGGTGATCACGCCGAGGTCGAGGAACAGGCCGAGCAGGTAGACCTCGCAGTGATAGGCTCCGTCGGGCAGCTTGCCCTCGGTGAAATCGGCGCGGGCGCCGCCGGCGGCGGACAGGAGAAGCAGGATACTCAGGATCGTTCTCAGGGCCATGACGTCGCTCGTTTGCGCGGCGACCTTGCCCCATTTTGCCATGGCCCTGCAACAGGGCCGATCAGCCAGTCTCTCTGCCCATGTGATGAAATTTAAAGCATTTTGCCATTTGGTCAAAATCTGGGCAGCATTGCGTAAACTTTTCTCAACTTGGTCGCGTGGCAATGGATCTGGAAGTTTCCCGGCTACTGGATAACCGGCTGTAATCTCATCGTTATCCTGCAATTCCGTTGAGCGCATTCCCGTCTGGCACGTCGCTTGCACAGTTTAAGTTGCGATGCAAACAACCATGCTTGGGAGAGTGTCATATGAGGGGTAACTTCGCGAAAATAACAAAAATCCTGTCCGCCGGCGTCGTCGCCGCCGGTCTGCTGGCATCGGCTCCCGCCAAGGCGGCTGAAGACACGATCAAAGTCGGTATCCTCCATTCGCTGTCGGGAACCATGGCGATTTCGGAGACGACGCTGAAAGACGTCATGCTGATGCTGATCGACGAGCAAAATGCCAAGGGCGGCCTGCTCGGCAAGAAACTGGAAGCGGTGGTCGTCGACCCGGCGTCCAACTGGCCGCTCTTCGCCGAAAAGGCGCGCGAGCTGATTTCCAAGGACAGGGTCGCCGCCGTGTTCGGCTGCTGGACCTCGGTGTCGCGCAAGTCGGTGCTGCCGGTGTTCTCGGAACTCGACAACATCCTGTTCTATCCCGTGCAATATGAGGGCGAGGAGAGCGAGCGCAACGTCTTCTACACCGGTGCGGCGCCGAACCAGCAGGCCATTCCGGCAGTCGACTACCTGATGAGCGCCGATGGCGGTTCCGTAAAGCGCTGGGTGCTCGAAGGCACCGACTATGTCTATCCGCGCACCACCAACAAGATCCTCGAGGCCTACCTCAAGTCGAAGGGCGTGCCGGCCGAGGACATCATGGTCAACTACACGCCGTTCGGCTTCTCCGACTGGCAGACCGAGGTCTCGGCGATCAAGAAATTCGGCTCGGCCGGCAAGAAGACGGCGGTGGTCTCGACCGTCAATGGCGACGCCAACGTGCCGTTCTACAAGGAACTCGGCAACCAGGGCATCAAGGCCGAGGACATCCCGGTCATGGCCTTCTCCGTCGGCGAGGAAGAACTCGCCGGTCTCGACACCAAGCCGCTGGTCGGCCATCTCGCCGCCTGGAATTATTTCGAGAGCGTCAACACGCCCGAGAACAAGAAGTTCATCGCCGACTGGCACAAATTCATCAAGAACAACAAGCGCACCACCAACGACCCGATGGAAGCTCACTATATTGGCTTCAATATGTGGGTGAAGGCGGTCCAGAAGGCCGGCACCACCGATCCGGACAAGGTCATCGACGCCATGGTCGGCGTTTCGGTGCCGAACCTGACCGGCGGCTATTCGACGATGATGCCGAACCACCACATCACGAAGCCGGTGCTGATCGGTGAAATCCAGGCCAATGGCCAGTTCCAGACGGTCTCGAAGACGCCCGGCCTGGTGATGGGCGACGAATGGTCCGACTACCTGCCCGATTCCAAGGACCTCATTTCCGATTGGCGCGCGCCGCTCAGCTGCGGCAACTTCAATGTCAAGACCGGCAAGTGCGGCGGCAAGGGCACCAACTGATCCTCCCCGGGCTGGACCACCGGGTCCATGCCTAAGACTGCGCGCGTCCGGACGGTTTCCTCCACCGTCCGGACGCTCATTAAACCCTCAAGGGTCACCAAAGACCGATGAAGATCTTCCGTGCGATTGGCCTCACGCTTTTGTTCCTGCTGACGACGCTGTCGTGCTCGGGCGCTGCGGAAGCCGATCTGCGTGCCCTCATTGCCAAATTCGCGACAGCTGCGGACTTTTCCGAGACTGGAGTTATCGTTCGCGAGTTGACAGCCACAGGCGATCCGGCTGTCGAACGGCCGCTTGCTGCATTGGCGGAAGGCAATCTTTACATTCGCGCCGCCGACTCGATGGTGTTTGTCGGCAAGGAAGGGAGCGACAGCATCCAGCTTTTCGACCCGCTGAGCGGCGAGGCAGCGGGCGAGGCTTCCGCAGATGACTTAACCCAGATCGGCGTCAACAACACCTTGCGCCGCACCATCCGCGATGCATTGGGCACGCTGACGCTTGGTTCCAAGGATCCGACTGTCCGCATCGCCGCCGCCAACACTATGTTCAAGACACCTGATGCCGCCAACGTCGAGCCGCTCGACGCAGCGATCGCCAGTGAAACCGTGGCGAGCGTCAAGGCTTTGCTGGAGCAGGCGCGTGGCGCTTCCATACTGGTTTCGGACAAGCCCGATGCGGACAAGCTCGCCGCAATTGCCTTGATCGGTGCGCGTGGCGACCGCAACGCGGTGTCGCTCCTCACCTCCGTCGAGGCCAATGCCTCCGGAGCGGTCAAGGAAGCGGCGACGGCTACAATCGCGAGTATCAATTCGACGCTGGCATTTTGGGATGCCGGCCAAAACATCTGGTACGGCATCTCGCTCGGATCGGTGCTGCTGCTGGCGGCGATCGGCCTCGCCATCACCTTCGGCGTCATGGGCGTCATCAACATGGCGCATGGCGAGATGGTTATGCTGGGTGCCTATACCACCTTCGTTGTCCAGCAGGTGATCCGCACCTCGTTTCCCGGCCTGTTCGACTGGTCTCTGGTGATCGCGCTGCCGCTCGCCTTCCTGGTCGCAGCACTCGTCGGGCTCGCCATCGAGCGGGGCATCATCCGCTTCCTCTACGGCCGGCCGCTGGAGACGCTTTTGGCCACCTGGGGCGTCTCGCTGATCCTGCAGCAGGCGGTGCGGACCATTTTCGGGCCGACCAACCAGGAGGTGGGCAACCCGTCCTGGATGTCGGGTTCCTTCGATATCGGCCAGCTCGCGATCACCTGGAACCGGCTGTGGATCCTGGTGTTCGCGCTCGCCGCTTTCATCGTGCTGCTTTACGTCATGAAGCGCACGCCCTGGGGGCTGCAGATGCGCGCAGTGACCGCCAATCGGCGCATGGCCGCCTCGATGGGCATCAAGACGCCTTGGGTCGACGCGCTGACCTTCGCCTTGGGCTCCGGCATTGCAGGTATCGCAGGCGTGGCGCTCAGCCAGATCGACAATGTGTCGCCTAATCTCGGCCGCGGCTACATCATCGACAGCTTCATGGTCGTGGTCTTCGGCGGCGTCGGCAATCTCTGGGGCACGCTGGTCGGCGCCTTTTCGCTCGGCATCGTCAACAAGTTCCTCGAGCCCTATGCCGGCGCGGTGCTGGGCAAGATCGTCGTGCTCGTGCTGATCATCCTGTTCATCCAGAAGCGCCCGCGCGGCCTGTTCGCGCTGAAGGGCAGGGCGGTGGAAGCATGATCACGCAACGCTTCTTCTCCGCCGACCGCCGCATTGCCGTAACGATCGTCGCGCTGCTCGCGGCAGCCATGATCGTGCCGCTGCTCAACCTCGCGGTGTCGCCGCAAACCGCCTTCTATATCCCGCCCTACATCGTGGCGCTGGTCGGCAAATATCTCTGTTATGCGCTGCTGGCGCTCGCGCTCGATCTGGTCTGGGGCTATTGCGGCATCCTTTCGCTCGGCCACGGCGCCTTCTTCGCGCTCGGCGGCTATGCGATGGGCATGTATCTGATGCGCCAGATCGGTTCGCGCGGCGTTTACGGCAACCCTATCCTGCCCGACTTCATGGTGTTCCTGAACTATAAGGAGTTGCCCTGGTTCTGGTACGGTTTCGACCATTTCTGGTTCGCGGCGCTGATGGTGCTCGCCGTGCCCGGGCTGCTTGCCTTTTTCTTCGGCTGGTTTGCCTTCCGCAGCCGTGTCACCGGCGTGTATCTCTCCATCATAACCCAGGCGATGACCTATGCGCTGTTGCTCGCCTTCTTCCGCAACGACATGGGTTTCGGCGGCAACAACGGCCTGACCGATTTCAAGGACGTACTCGGCTTCAGCGTGCAGGCGGACGCGACGCGCTCGGCGCTGTTCGCGGCGAGCGCCGTCACGCTCGCGCTCGCCGTCTTCGTCACCGCGGCGATCGTGCGATCCAAATACGGCAAGCTGCTGATGGCCGTGCGCGACGCCGAGAGCCGCACCCGCTTTCTTGGCTGGCGGGCGGAGAACGTCAAGCTATTCGCCTTCACCGTCTCGGCAGTCATGGCCGGCATCGCCGGCGCGCTCTACGTGCCGCAGGTCGGCATCATCAATCCCGGCGAATTCGATCCCGCGAACTCGATCGAGGTGGTGATCTGGACCGCCGTCGGCGGGCGCGGCACCATCGTCGGCCCTATCATCGGCGCGCTTCTCGTCAATGCCGGCAAATCCTGGTTTACCGGCGTGCTGCCGGAATTCTGGCTGTTCGCGCTCGGCGGGCTGTTCGTTGCCGTCACGCTGCTTTTGCCCAAGGGCATCGTCGGCGTGTGGGACAGTTGGCGCGGCAAGACCAAGGCGCTGCGCGCGGCCTCGCTTGCCGCCGAAGCCGGCGCCGATGCAGAGGTGCCGCAGCCGAAGATCGTCCGCTCGGCGGCACGGACGCCGGGCGCCTGGTCGGCCACCGGGTCCGAGCCGCAGCCGGCGGAGTGAGCGGACATGAACAAGTCGAACACCATCCTTTATCTCGACGGCGTCTCGGTCTCCTTCGATGGCTTTCGCGCCATCAACAATTTGTCGCTGGTGCTCGACAAGGGTGAGATGCGGGCGATCATCGGGCCCAACGGGGCCGGTAAGACGACCATGATGGACATCGTCACCGGCAAGACGCGGCCGGACGAAGGCGAAGTCTTCTTCGACGGCCAGGTCGACCTCACCCGCCATGACGAGGCCGAGATCGCCATGATGGGCATCGGCCGCAAATTCCAGAAGCCGACCGTCTTCGAGAGCCACAGCGTCGAGGACAATCTGATGCTGGCGCTGAAGGCGCCGCGCTCGATCTTCCCGGCGCTGTTCCATCGCCGTTCCGCCGCCGAGGCGCGACGCATCGACGACATACTCGGCATCATCCGTCTCGGCGATAAGCGTGATGAGCTCGCCGCCAATCTCAGCCACGGCCAGAAGCAGTGGCTGGAGATCGGCATGCTCTTAGCGCAGGACCCGAAGCTGCTGCTCGTCGACGAGCCGGTCGCCGGTATGACCGATGCCGAAACCGAGGAGACAGCACGCCTGCTCAAGGACATCGCGCGCGACCATTCTGTGGTGGTCGTCGAGCACGACATGCATTTCGTGCGCGAGCTCGGCGTCAAGGTCACCTGCCTGCACGAGGGCTCTGTGCTCTCGGAAGGCACACTCGATTTCGTTTCGGCGGACGAGCGCGTCGTCGAAGTCTATCTGGGGCGCTGAGCATGGTCTGGCGGGTTCCATTCTACTGTTTCGATTTCGCTTTCCTGAAGCGCTGGAGAAGGGGCTGAGCATGCTCGAAGTCTCCAACGCCACGCTGCATTACGGCGCCGCCCAGGCGCTGCGCGGCGTTTCACTGAAGGCCGGCGCCGGCAAGATCACCTGCGTGCTCGGCCGCAACGGCGTCGGCAAGACAAGTTTGATGAGATCCATCGTCGGCCACCACCGGCTGACGAGCGGAAGCGTTGCCTTCGAGGGGAAGGCGCTCGACCGGAGCGCGGCGTATGACCGCGCCCGGTCGGGCATCGCATTCGTGCCGCAGGGCAGAGAGATTTTTCCCCTGCTGACGGTGCGCGAAAACCTGGAATCCGGTTTTGCGCCGCTGCGGCGCGCAGACCGCAACATTCCGGCCCATGTCTTCGAGCTGTTTCCGGTGCTGAAGCAGATGCTCGGCCGCCGCGGCGGCGATCTCTCCGGCGGGCAGCAGCAGCAGCTCGCCATCGGCCGGGCGCTGGTGATGCAGCCGAAGCTGCTGGTGCTCGACGAACCGACCGAAGGCATCCAGCCGTCGATCATCAAGGATATCGGCCGCGCCATCCGCTATCTGCGCGACCAGGCGGGGATCGCCGTGCTTCTGGTCGAGCAATATCTCGACTTCTGCCGGGAACTTGCAGACGAGGTCAACATCATGGATCGCGGCCAGATCGTGCATACGGGTCCGGCGGAAGACCTCGACCGGGCGGATGTGCGAAAGTTCCTCACAGTGTAACTCGCGTCGTCGTCATCCTTGGGCGAAGCAAGGAGCGAAGCGACGCGGCGCAGACCCAAGGATCCATTCCGTGACGTTGGTCGAAGAGTGCTGCGCTACAGAACAGGTTCCTTGCGCAGCGCCATTCCAAATTCTGCACCATCAGTAACGCTTCGAAGTAACGGCATGGATCCTTGGGTCTTCGCTCCGCTTCGCGTCGCTGCGCCCAAGGATGACGAAGTTGTTGAGCGCTCTGGCGCGCTCAACACACCATGCTGGTCTTTTCTTGGCCTTGGTGAGTCGGCCGCTTTCC
Organism: Mesorhizobium sp. WSM4976; assembly: GCF_029625685.1. NCBI lineage: Bacteria > Pseudomonadati > Pseudomonadota > Alphaproteobacteria > Hyphomicrobiales > Phyllobacteriaceae > Mesorhizobium > Mesorhizobium sp. WSM4976. The sequence continues at coordinate 83,080 of NZ_JARTVT010000010.1, read as the reverse complement.
GTACCAGTCGCGATTGAAGGGGAGAAGGCGCGGACACCGCCCGCAAGTTCCACGCAAGCAAGTCTGCTTAGCTTTCCCAGCAGTGATTGTCGGTCAATGCGTCCAAGAAGAATCTTGCCAGGGGACGGCGATGGAACGTTTTGTCGAGGACTATCAGAAGCGGCGCCTCACGGAGCGCGTCGATATCATGACGGCGATCAACATCCTGATGTCGCAAGGCTATGACGAGGATGATTTGATCGGCGAAATGACCAAGGTTTTTTACGTCGACCTTGATGCCTTCAACGACGTGATTGCTCACCACTGAGAGCGAGCAGGTGGCCGTAAAAGGTCATCCGGCGAGGCGGAAGTCCAGGACACGATTGCGGCCCGCGCGCTTGGCGGCATAGAGCGCCTTGTCGGCGGCGCTGAGCACTTTGTCGAAGCTCATGCCGTCCGTGCTGCCGAAGGCGAAACCTGCGCTGACCGTGCAGCGCAGCGGGCCGGTCTCGGTCTCAATCGTGCGCGCGGCGAACGCAGCCCTGACACGTTCGGCCGTTGCTCCAGCCGCCTCGGGTAAAATGCGCCTCAACACCATGGCGAATTCCTCGCCGCCCATGCGGGCGACGTAGTCGTTCGGGCGCAGACCGGCGCAAAGCACTTCGGCAAAGACCTTAAGCACCTCGTCGCCAGCGGCATGGCCGAACTGGTCGTTGATCGACTTGAAGCCATCGAGGTCGAACACCACCACAGCGGTGAAGGCGTTGACCGGTGTCTTGCCGTTGAGGTCGAACAAAGCGCGGCGGTTCAGAAGGCCGGTCAAGGCATCGGTTTGCGCCTCGCGCTGATGATGGCGGGCGAGCCGACCCTGGTTGAGCGCGAGCGACAACGCGCCGATACCGGTCATGGAGGCGATCACGATGACGAGGCTCAGATCCTCGGCCCAATTGCTCGGCGCGTGACCGAGAACCAGTTTGCCATCCCACGCCAGCACGCCCGCGCACAGCACGAAGGATGCCGCGGTCAGTGAATAGAGCAGCGACACGCCGATGAGAGGTACCGGCGCCTCCGCACGGCCCTGCCAATATTCATACGCGGTGCCAAACAGCAGCAGCGCGGCCAGGGTGTTCTCCAGCATGAAGCCCAAGCCGTCATAGCCGAGCGCCATCGGCGGCAGCGCCAGAGCACAGGAAATGCCGACGCCGAGCGCGATAAGCGGCAAAGGCGAGCGGCTTGTCCTGAATTGATGGGCGGCGCCCAACATGACCGAGAATCCTAGCAAGAGCAGCGCCAGCGTCAGCACGCCGAGCGCCATTCCGGGCCTTGCGATATAGGCGTCGTACGCAAAGACCTCGACCACCACGACGAGCACGCTGACTGCCCAGGTCAGCAGGAACCTGTCGGAACGGGCGGCCATCCAGGTTCCGAACAGCGTGAGGCTGAGGCAAGCGGCGGAGAAGCCGACGGCCAGGAGCAATGAGTTGTAATCTAGCAGCATGCACGCATCCCAGCCTTCGCCGGGCTGCAACCTGGCGTAGGTCACTTAAGTGCAGCATGGAAGTATCGATTACGTTACGATAGGCGAGAAGATGCGAGGATTCCTGCGTTATAGGACCATTACCGACAATAGCAGGATAAGGCCGATCGCCATCATCACCAGACCCGGCCAATTCTGCGACAGGCCCAGGAACCCGAGGCCGCGCCGCCGCGGCTCCAATGTCGGGCCCGACGTTGCCGTCGGACGAGGTGCTGGATCACTCAGTCGTCCGCGCCTCAGAGTGGCGCCTGCCATGTACACGACGCCTGCGATCGTGAGCAAGGCACCGAGGATGACGATCATCTTCCCCGCTCCTTTCCAACGCTGCGGGACTTGGAAAGCGTTTAGCGAGGTGGGCACTTTCCCGTTCCGACCTTCGGCAGCTGTTGCGACTTCGCGGCGGTCTCCCGCGGGTCGGCGGCTGAGACAGAACGGTCAAGACGGCAGGCAGGTTCCGACAAGCCAGCGGCCGATTAGCGCCGCGCGGCGCGCCGAACAAAGGGCTGGCGTTTGAACAACGGCCGCTGTGAAGGTTCGCAGCGCTAGGCCGCCACCCGCTTCATCAGCGCCATGGCGCCGAACGGGGCGCGCACCTTGCCTTCGGTGATGAAGTAGGCGAACACGTCGCGCGGCTTGACCGGCGCATCGGTCTTGGGATCGGCGCGCGGCAGGTCGGCCGGCTGCTTGCCCTCCGCCCAGGTCTTCACCCGCGCCGCCCATTCGTCGAGGCCTTTCGGCGTGTAGCAGTCGGGATTGTCGTCGCTGCCGGTCTGCAGCCGCGCATAGACGAAATCGCCGGTGACATCGGCTATCGCTGGATATTTTGCATGGTCGGCATAGACGATCGCGGCCTTGTATTTGCGCGCAAGCGCCGGGAACTCCGGAACGACAAAGCTGTCGTGGCGAACTTCCAGCGCGTGGCGCAAAGGCACGCCGTCCTGCTTCTCGGGCAGAAGTTTGAGGAAGGCTTCGAAATCGTCGGCGTCGAATTTCTTGGTCGGCGCGAATTGCCACAGAATTGGCCCGAGCTTCTCGCCGAGCGCGACAACGCCGGAGCCGAGGAAGCGCATCATCGATTCACCGGCCTCGCCGAGCACGCGGCGATTGGTGACGAAGCGGTTGCCCTTGAGCGAGAAGACGAAGCCCTCCGGCGCGTCCTTTGCCCATTTGACGAAGGTCGGCTCCTTGAAGCTGGAATAATAGGTGCCGTTGACCTCGATGCTCGGCACCTGGCGGCTAGCGTAATGGAGCTGCTTGGCCTTGGCGAGCTTCTCCGGATAAAAGGAGGTGTCCCAGGGCTCGAAAGTCCAACCGCCCATGCCGGCACGGATTTTTCCTTGGGCAGTCATTGTCTTCCTCCTTCGTTCGAAATGCGATCAGACCGCCCGGTGGACAGGCTTGGTCATGTCGACCAGCGTCCATCCTGGCCGGTATGGATTGGCGCGGCGACCCGTTTCGCGATAGCCATAGGCGGAATAGAGCGCGATGTTCCGCTCCATGCGGGAATTGGTGTAGAGCCGCACCTCCGGCACGCCCCATGACCGCGCCTGTTCGTCGGCGAAGTCGAGCAGCTTGATGCCGAGCTTCCTGCCCTGGAAAGCCGGTGCGACGGCGACGCTGAAGATCATGGCGTGGTCTGGGTGACGTTCGAGCACGATCAGTCCGGCGAGCTTCTCTTCTTCGTCCAGAAGCCAGACTTCGCCCCGCTCGACGCGCGGCGCGTAATCCTCGGTCACCGGTATCGGCGGTGCGTCGAAGATGGCCGTGTAGGGCGCATAGGCGTCCGTTGTGAGAGCGACGATGGCGGCGAGATCGTCCGGGCGGGCCGGTCTCATGACTGGTCTACTCCGGCAGCGGCCGCGACGACCTTTTGCATGCCAGCAGCTATGGCCGCGACAGCATCGCGGCTGGCCTCGCCCAGCCCATGACGCTCAGCCAGCCGGTGCGCATCATTGTAGGACAGCCAGACCTTGCCTTGCTCGTCCTGCCAGGCCAGCGCCTTGATCGGCAGGTCGATCCCGGCCAGTTGGCGATCCTGCATCAATGGCGTGCCGCCTTTCGGGTGGCCGAAGATCAGCAATTCAGTTGGACGCAGGGCCGCGCCGATCTCAAGCGCGCCGGCGGCATGGTCGATGCGGGCGAAGACGCGCAATCCGGCACGCGTCACCGCGTCGACCAATCGGTCGATGGTTTCACTGACGCCGAAGCGGCTTTCGATGGAGACAAGGCCGTTACCTGCCATCACTCCGCCGCTTCGCGTTTGCCTCCGGGGCGCCGTTCCAGGAGCTCCTTCAGGAACTGGCCGGTATAGCTGCGCTTCTCCCGCACGATCGCTTCCGGCGTGCCCGAAGCGACCAGCTCGCCACCGCCGTCGCCGCCTTCAGGGCCGAGATCGAGCACCCAGTCGGCGGTCTTGATCACCTCGAGATTGTGCTCGATGACCACCACGGTGTTGCCCTGGTCGACCAGCTCGTGCAGCACTTCGAGCAGCTTCGCCACATCGTGGAAATGCAGGCCGGTGGTCGGCTCGTCGAGGATGTAGAGCGTCTTGCCGGTCGCCTTGCGCGACAATTCCTTGGCGAGTTTTATCCGCTGCGCCTCGCCGCCCGACAGTGTCGTCGCCTGCTGGCCGATATGGATGTAGCCGAGGCCAACCTGCTTCAGTGTCTCCAGCTTGTCACGCACGCCGGGCACCGCCGAGAAGAACTCGACGCCTTCCTCGACCGTCATGTCGAGCACGTCGGCGATCGACTTGCCCTTGAACAGCACGTCCAGCGTCTCGCGGTTGTAGCGCTTGCCGTGGCAGACGTCGCACGTCACGTAGACGTCGGGCAGGAAGTGCATCTCGATCTTGATGACGCCGTCGCCCTGGCAGGCCTCGCAGCGGCCGCCCTTGACGTTGAAGGAGAAGCGGCCCGGCTGGTAGCCGCGCGCCTTGGCCTCGGGAAGGCCGGCAAACCAGTCGCGGATCGGCGTGAACGCGCCCGTGTAGGTCGCCGGATTGGAGCGTGGCGTGCGGCCGATTGGTGACTGGTCGATGTCGATGACCTTGTCGAGGAATTCCAGCCCCTCGATGCGGTCATGCTCGGCCGGATGCTCGCGCGAGCTCATGATGCGGCGCGAGGCCGCCTTGAACAGCGTTTCGATCAGGAAGGTCGACTTGCCGCCGCCGGATACGCCGGTGACCGCGGTAAAGGTGCCAAGCGGGATTTCCGCCGTTACGTTTTTCAGATTGTTGCCGCGCGCGCCGACCACCTTGATGCGCCGGTTCTTCTTTGCCTCGCGGCGCACGGCGGGCGTCGTTACTTCGAGCTCGCCCGACAGATATTTGCCGGTGATCGAAGCGGGGGTGGCCATGATCTGCTGCGGCGTGCCTTGCGCGATGATGCGGCCGCCATGGATGCCGGCGGCCGGACCGATGTCGACGACATAGTCGGCATGCAGGATGGCGTCCTCGTCATGCTCGACGACGATCACCGTGTTGCCGATGTCGCGCAGATGCTTCAGCGTGTCGAGCAGGCGCGCATTGTCGCGCTGATGCAGGCCGATCGACGGCTCGTCCAATACATAGAGAACGCCGGTTAGGCCGGAGCCGATCTGCGAGGCCAGCCGGATGCGCTGGCTCTCGCCGCCCGACAGCGTGCCGGAGTTGCGCGACAGCGTGAGATAGTCGAGGCCGACATCGTTGAGGAAGCGCAGCCGCTCGCGGATCTCCTTGAGCACGCGGGCCGCGATCTCGTTCTGCTTCTCGTTGAGCTGCACCGGCAGGTCGGTGAACCACTGGTCGGCCTTGCGGATCGACAGCTCGGTCACTTCGCCGATGTGTTTTCCCGCGATCTTTACCGCCAGCGCCTCCGGCTTCAGCCGGTAGCCGTGGCAGGCGGGGCAGGGGGTGGCCGACATGAAGCGTTCGATCTCCTCGCGCATCCAGGCCGATTCCGTTTCCTTCCAGCGCCGGTCGAGATTGGGGATGACGCCCTCGAAGGTCTTGGTGGTCTTGTAGGAGCGCAGGCCGTCATCATACTGGAAGGTGATCTCGCGCTCGCCGGTGCCATGCAGCACGGCTTCTTTCGCCTGCGCGTTCAGGTCCTTGAACTTGTCGCCGAGCTTGAAGCCATAGGCCTTACCGAGCGCTTCAAGCGTCTGCGCGTAATAGGGCGAGGTCGATTTCGCCCACGGGCTGATGGCGCCGTCGCGCAGCGAGACATTCTCGTCCGGCACGACGAGGTTGGGGTCGATTGCGCGCTGGCTGCCTAGGCCATCGCAGGTCGGGCAGGCGCCGAACGGGTTGTTGAAAGAGAACAGCCTGGGCTCGACCTCCGGAATGGTGAAGCCGGACACCGGGCAGGCAAACTTCTCCGAGAACAGGATGCGCTCATGCGTCTCGTTCTTGGACTTGTTGACCGAGTCCTCGCCGGTCAGGCTGGCATCGAGCGGCCGGTCGGCGAACTCGGCCACGGCAAGGCCCTCGGCGAGCTTCAGCGCGGTCTCCATCGAGTCCGCGAGCCTGGTCGCAAGATCGCCGCGCACGACGATGCGGTCGACGACGACGTCGATGTCGTGCTTGTACTTCTTGTCTAGCGCCGGCACGTCGGCGATCTCGTAGAAGGTGCCGTCGACCTTGACCCGCTGAAAACCCTTCTTCTGCAGCTCGAGCAGGTCCTTGCGGTACTCGCCCTTGCGGCCGCGTACGATCGGCGCCAGCAGATAGAGGCGGGTGCCTTCCTCCAGCGCCAGTACCCGGTCGACCATCTGCGAGACTGTCTGGCTCTCGATCGGCAGGCCGGTGGCCGGCGAATAGGGAATGCCGACGCGCGCGAAAAGCAGGCGCATATAGTCGTAGATCTCGGTCACGGTGCCGACCGTCGAGCGCGGGTTGCGCGAGGTGGTCTTCTGCTCGATCGAGATGGCGGGCGACAGGCCGTCGATCTGGTCGACGTCCGGCTTCTGCATCATCTCCAGGAACTGCCGGGCATAGGCCGACAGGCTTTCGACATAGCGGCGCTGGCCCTCGGCATAGATGGTGTCGAAAGCCAGCGACGACTTGCCGGAGCCCGACAGGCCAGTCATGACGATCAGGCTGTCGCGCGGCAGGTCGAGATCGACATTCTTGAGATTGTGTTCGCGCGCCCCGCGAATGGAAAGGTATTTATGGTCGGCCATCGCCGGTCGCCGCCTCAGGTCTAGAATTTGCTGGATTGGGCGGGTTCGTCCCGGCCATCCCCTATGTAGGTAGTTTCGGCGCCACGTCGAGAGACGCCACAATCTCGACGGAACAAGCCGATCCTGGGTTTAACCGCCTTTCGCGCCAGCGGGCAAGCGGAAAGAACAAAGGCCGAACACGCTCCTGACAAAGTGCTGTGGAGACAATCGCGTTAAGGGCGGCGAAGACAAGTGCCGCCGATGCCCGTCTTGTTGACCCCGAAAGCCACTCGACTTACCCGCACGTAATCTCCGGGCGATCACATTTTTCGGTAACCGGCTATTCAACGGTTGACGCCGGCGACACACGGGGGCAGTCTTAAAGGCGTCAACGAAGCCGGCCGTCTTTCGATGGCCTCGCCGCCCAACTGGCGGCCTGCGAGACGCCGCAGGCAATAGCGATCAGCGCTTCGAACGACATTGTCGCAACGGACCCAGGAGCGGAGCATGACGCCACCGGACAGTCCCTTGAGGCTCCACACGGAGATGGAGCCGCGGCGGGCATAAGTGCCAGGGCAGACTTGAAACGCCAGCCCGACAAACCGTGACTTGCCGATTCCCTACAATCAGAGACGATAGTCGGATCGTCGGCCGAACGCCGCGTTGCATCCGAAACAGAACGCCGGCAGTCCACTCCCGGCTAAAGTTGGATTTCAGATCCATGAAGCCTCATCCGTCTGCACAGCAGGGATGGGGCTTTACATTTTGTGGGTGCCTCACCTTGTTGACGGCGCCAGAGACTTCCGGACGGAACGTCACCACGCACTTTCCTGGCATTGCTTTAATGGTTCGGCAGCTTCATCCCGCCCGTTGCCATATCAATCGTAATGCTGCCGCCGATCCTGACATCGGTGTTGCCGATCTTGAACGAGCCGTCGCTGCCGGCGGGCTGCGCGTCATCCGGCTCGGGCTGCGGCGCCGGCTTGGCAATGCGATAGTCGCCGCTGACGCCGGGCAGTTTTTGCGACGGGCTGTCCTCGGCAAGTGCGGTGCCGGCTGTCAGCGCGCCGGCAAGCGCGGCGGCGGCAACGCGCAAATGTCTGGTTTGCAGCAGCTTGGTCATGCGCCAACTATAGAGACGCGGCCGGAGCGAGGCCAGACGCGGGCCAATCAAATTGCCGCGCGTCCGGTTCAAGGGAAGTGTTAAGCCGCCCTCTTGCGAGTATCGTAGACATGGTCGACGAGGCCCCATTCCTTGGCTTCAGCGGCGCTCATGAAATAGTCGCGGTCGAGCGTGCGCTCCACTTCCTCATAGGTCCGGCCGCAATGCCTGGCGTACAGCTCCGTCATGTGCTGCTTGGTGCGCACAATGTCCTCGGCGTGTCGCTGGATGTCGGAAGCCTGGCCCTGGAAGCCGCCGAGCGGCTGATGCAGCACGATCCTGGTGTTGGGCAACGCGATGCGGCGTCCCGGGGAGCCTGCCATCAACAGGAAGGAGCCCATCGAGGCGGCGAAGCCCATGCAGACCGTCGACACCGGACAGGAGATGTACTGCATCGTGTCGTAGATGGCGAAGCCGCTGGTCACCATGCCCCCGGGCGAGTTGATGTAGAGCGAGATCTCCTTGTCGGGATGGTCGGATTCCAGCGACAACAGCTGGGCGCAGACCAGCGCCGAAACGTTGTCGTTGATCTCGCCGTTGATGAAGACGATGCGCTCGCGCAGCAGCCGCGAAAAAATATCGAAGGAACGTTCGCCGCGGCTCGACTGCTCGATGACCATCGGCACCAGATTGGCAATGCTCATGACGGATTTCCTCGGTCCTATTGATCAGGCCGCGCGCAGCATCATGCAGGGCGCATTGGCCGCGGCCAGGGTCTTGCGCGCATAAAGCGAGAATCCACAGCCGGCGCCCGCAATGGCCAGAACAGGCTCCGCCACCGGGACGAAGCCGTCATGGACTATACGAAGATACGTGCCTCCGGAGGCTGTGCGGGCCAGCGTGAAGGTGACGATGCTGTCAAAAGCCGGAAGCTGGTCGGCCTCCTTGTCGGCGGGCCCCTCACGCCAGGAATAGCGCAGCAGCCTGCCGGGCTCGGCCTCGAGCACCTCGCATGCGATCGGCGCATCCGGTCCGGCAAAGGTGAAGCAGCTGCCGGCTTCAGCCTTCATGTCGTTCGGCATCATCCAGGCGGCCAGAAGTTCCGGCTCGGTCAGCGCCCGCCAGACCTTTTCAGGCGGATCGGGAAGGTCGCATTCGAAGCTGAGCGGCGCTTCGTTGACCATCGGGTTTTCGGTTGCCGTCATTGATCCATTCCCTTCAGAACCGTCTTCAACTTTTCGATGCGTTCCGGCCAGAAGGCGCGGTAGCGTTCGATCCAGCCGAGCAGCGGGTCGAGCCCTTGCGGATCGGCGCGGTAATAGGCGTTGCGGCCGGCGCGCCGCTCGACCACCAGGCCGGCGCCGCGCAGAACGGCGAGATGCTGCGAGACCGCCGGCTGCGACACACTCATGCCGGCGCGCAGCTCGCTCACGCTCATCTCGCTGGCGGCGAGGCGCTCGTAGACGGCGCGACGCGTCGGATCGGCGAGCGCCCGGAAAATCTCTGCTTCGATCATGGACAAAGCATAAGTCGACACTTATTGATTTGGCAAGCGTCTGTTTGATCGCCATATCAAAACAGATGTTCAGGCGCGGCCTTTGCTGACATTCCTTGACAGAAAGGTAGGTCTTCTCTAGAACGAAAAGGGAACAAAAACATTGTGGGAAAAGCCAGCCTCTTCAGGCATGAACAGCCCGCAGGCTGTAAGGTGAGCGACTTAAAATTTGTTTCGGATGAGCGCGGAGAAGTAAGATGGCGGGTAGCGTCAACAAGGTCATTCTGGTCGGCAATCTCGGGGCGGACCCTGAAATCCGCCGCCTGAATTCCGGCGATCCGGTCGTCAACATCCGCGTCGCCACCTCGGAAAGCTGGCGCGACAAGAACTCGGGCGAGCGAAAGGAAAAGACCGAGTGGCATAATGTCGTGATCTTCAACGACCAACTCGCCAAGGTCGCCGAGCAGTATTTGAAGAAGGGCATGAAGGTCTATGTCGAGGGCCAGCTGCAGACCCGCAAATGGCAGGACCAGACCGGCAATGACCGCTACACGACCGAAATCGTGCTGCAGAAATTCCGCGGCGAGCTGCAGATGCTCGATGCCCGCGGCGAGGGCGGCCAGGTCGGCAACTATTCCGGCGGCGGCAGCCGCGGTTCAGATTTCGGCCAGTCCGGCCCGAACGAAGGTTTCAGCCGCGGTGGCGGCGGCGGTTCCAGGGGCGGCGGTGGCGGCGGCTCGTCGCGCGAGCTGGACGACGAGATCCCGTTCTAGGCGTTTCACTTAAGGGAAGGCGCGATGTCGCTCGGATCGCTTCTGTCGGCGCCGCCTCCCATTTCATGGCATGCTTTCGCGGCCATCGCCGCTTTAGCCGTCGGCGGCGCCCAGTTGGCGTTGCCGAAAGGCACGATACGTCACCGCGTGCTGGGTTATGCCTGGGTGGCGCTGATTTTGGGTCATCGCCGTTTCGAGCTTCTGGATCCAGCAGATCCGGCTTGCAGGTCCGTTCAGCCCGATCCATCTGCTGTCGATCCTGGTGCTGGTCACGGTACCGCTGGCGGCCTGGTATGCGCGCACGCATAAGGTGGCCGCGCATTGCGGCGCTATGGTGAAACTCTTTTCGCGCTGGTCGGCGCCGGCATGTTCACGCTACTGCCCGGCCGGATCATGCACGCCGTCGCGTTCGGCCAATAGGCGACGGGAACCTCGCAAGGAAGATTAACGTGAAAGCACGCGTCAAATGGGTCGAGGATCGCACCTTTGTCGGCGAATCCGGCAGCGGGCATAAGGTCGTGCTGGGCACGGCGCGTGGGCCGGATGGCAAGACACCTGGACCGAGCCCGATGGAACTGGTGCTGATCGGCACCGGCGGCTGCTCGGCCTTTGACGTCGTTCACATCCTTGAGAAAGGCCGCGAAGCAATCGAGGATTGTGTCGTCGAGCTCGACGCCGATCGCGCAGAGACCGACCCCAAAGTCTTCACCCGCATCCACATGCATTTCATCGTCAAGGGCAAGGCCCTGTCGCGTGACAAGGTCAAACGGGCGATCGATCTGTCGATCGATAAATACTGCTCGGCTAGCGCCATGATGGCGAAGACGGCGACGCTCACGCATGATTTCGAGGTGGTTGAGACGGGGGTGAAGTAGGCAGGAGGCAGTTGCTTCGCGGCCGCTGGACTATGCGGCCATCAGCGCCCTGACGCCGTCGGCCACGAACTGGACCGCCAAGGCCGCCAGGATCACGCCGAGCAACCGCGTCAGGATGGAACGACCGGTCTGGCCGAGGATTCGGTCGATGCGTTCCGACAGCACAAACACAAGATAGGTGATGACGAGGCAGAAGAAGATGATGCCGACAAGGGCTGCCTGGGCGGCAAAGCCCTCGAAATGTCCCGATAAGAGCACCGTCGCCGAGATGGCGCCCGGGCCGGCGATCAGCGGGATCGCCAGCGGGAAGGCGGCGATGTTGTGGATCATGTCCTTGGTGATGGCGACGTCGCCGATCTTCTCCTTGCGGTCCTGGCGGCGCTCGAACACCATTTCGAAGGCAATGAAGAACAGCAGGAAGCCGCCGGCAACGCGGAAGGCCGGCAGCGTGATGCCGAACACCGACAGGATCGAGGCGCCGGCGATCGCGAACAGCGCCATGACCAGAAAGCCGATCACCGAAGCGCGCACCGACACCTGCTGGCGCTCCTCGCGATTCATGCCACGCGTCACGGCAAGGAAGAGCGGCGCCAGCCCCGGGGGGTCGATGGTCACCAGGATCGTCACGAAGGCGTTGAACAGGCTGTCGAAACTCGGCATCGCTGGCCCCTCCCGCCGGGCGAAGCCCAAGCTTTGCAATTGGTAGAGCAAAGCCCGAGCGGTGGGAACAGCCGGGAGGGGAAATCAGCCGGCTATTCGGCCCTGCTGCAGTAGGCTTCCAACCGATAGCCGTCCGGATCGATGACGAAGGCGGCATAGTAGTTGGCCGTTGTCCTTGCCGCCCTCACGCAACGCGGCGGCATGGAAGGCGTCGACGCTGGCGCGCGTCGGCGCCGAGAAGCAGAAATGCAGGCCGGACTCCGTGTCAGCCGGTACCGGCCGCCCGGCGTCGCTCACCCAAAGCTGGACCGCCTCGGCACCGTAGCCGAGGGAGCCGGAGGACTGGCTGAGGCAGGAACAGCCGAGCGGCTCGAGAGCAGCGTCGTAGAAGCGTTTGGAAGTACCGGTATCGCGGACACCGATCGAGACATGATCGAGCATTGTTTCCTCCATAATTGCAATTGGTTGGCTGATTAGGCCGGAGTCGCGCGCCGCGCCAGGAATTCGACCTCCATTCGCCAGGTCGTGCCGCCGTTATATGAACGCTCGCCTAGCCAGCGGAACGAGTTTTCGGTGATGCGTGAAAAGCTCCAGCGCACCGACGCGCCGGTGCCGTCGGCGCCGATCTGGACGATCGTGTCGCCCTCGGCGCGGCCGAGCTGCCGGCTGTAGTACTGGTTGCGCGGGTCGCTCCAGAAGATGTGCCAGGTGTCGGTGCCGGGATCGTAGACGCGCAATGTCGTGCCGTAGAAGGTCCACGGCCCGAGCGACGGGGAGGGGCCCGCGTCTCGCGCCGGCAAGATCCAGACATCCTGCACGGCCCTGCCTTCCAGAACCCAGCCGAAATGCACCTCGCCGCGACCGGTGAGCCTGGTGCCGTCCTCGAAGATGCGCGTGGCGTCGAATGTCCAGGCGCCAATGAAGCGGCCGTAGAGCTTCAGCTTTTCAGCGAGATCCGGATTGGGGCCGTCACTGTGCAAGGCCTCGGCAAAGGGATTGGTCATGGTTGCTGCCTCGTTTGTCAGGAGAGGGCAAGCAATAGGGGCAGGCGGGGTTCGTCGCTTGGGAAAAATTGCTATCTTTCAGGCATGACGACAGCGCAGAGAACTCTGGCTTCCGGATCAGGCTGGCAGGTGTCCGACGTGGTGTGTACCGCCGCCGCGGGCGACAGGCAGTTCGAGGAAGAACATCGCGGCTTCTGCGTCGCCGCGGTAACCAGCGGCACGTTCCGCTACCGCACGCGCCAAGGCACGGCGATGCTGGCGCCGGGCGCCATCCTCCTCGGCAATCCAGGCGCCTGCTACGAATGCGGGCACGAGCATGGCGCCGGCGATCGCTGCCTCTCCTTCCATTTTTCCCCGGCCTATCTGGAGCGCGTCGTGGCCGAACTGCCGGGCGCGAAGCGGCTGGGCTTCGCCGATCCGCGCCTGCCGCCCTTACCGTCGCTGGCGCCTTTGCTTGCCGAGGCGGAGGCGGCGCGCGAAAGGAGCGACAACGGGGCGTTCGAGGAACTCGGCCTGCGCCTTGTCGGCGCGGTGGTTGCGGCTGCCGCCGGTTCTTCCAGAACGGCGCGGACACCCAGCCGCCGCGATCAGAAACGGGTTGCCGAAGCAGTGCGGCTGATCGAGCTCAATGCCGAGCGGCCGCTCTCGCTGGCCGAGCTTGCCGGCGGCACGGCGACCAGCCCGTATCATTTCCTGCGCACGTTCCGGCACGTGGCCGGCATGACGCCCTATCAGTTCCTGCTAAGGACCAGGCTGCACCGCGCCGCTGTGCGCCTGCGCAGCTCGGACGCGACGATTTCGACGATCGCATTCGACGCCGGTTTCAACGATCTATCGACCTTCAATCGCCGGTTCCGGCGCCAGATGGGAGAGGCGCCAGGCGTCTATCGCAGACGCCGTGCGAGCCGATAGGCTTGACTTTCGATCAGTGTGCAGTCAATCCGATGTGGGGCCGCACCATCCAGGCAGATAATCCGCGTCCTTGCTCTTGGCGAGCGCCAAGGCTTGCTTCGTCGCCTTGTCGAAGTTCTTGGCGACGGCGTCGCGGTCGATGCGCCGGCGCAGGAAGTCAGCCCACAGGAATTCGCTGAATGGCGTGGTGTCCTTGGCGAAACCGCCCTGACGGCGCAGTTCGCCGGCCATGCTTCGATACGGATCGTCTACCAGCTCGCCGATGGTCTTGGGAATGGCCGAATAATCGCGGCGCCTGCCAGTCTCGTCGAAAGGATGCATCCAACCACGATTGTCGAGCATGAAAAGAAACGCTTCCTTGTCCAGCGCGGACAAATCGCTGACTACTGTGACCAGCACGTCCTTGACCCCTTCCTCCAGAAGGGCACGGGCGAGGTGGTGATGGTCGGTGACGTAATTGCGGTTCTTCGGACCGAGCACCACCGGCATCATGTGTCTGCCCAGGAAGACACCAGTCTTGTTCTTGGCGTCCTGCGCCCGGATCATCTGGCGCTTCAGCTCGACCTCCCTCATGCCAACCGTTATCTGCGTTGGCCGCAGTTCCTCGACGGGGACCGGCGTCACAATTGGTTCTCGGGGGGCGATCATCCTATTCCATCCTGTTCTTGCGGTTGCGGTTTCCCCGGATCAAGTGTTTTGATCGCCGCGTCGACGCTGTGGAATATGCGCTCAGCGCCGACAATGTCAGCGATACCGAACCGCGTCAGCGCCGCCTGGGCGCGCAGCGATTCCATGCGCGCGATAGCAAAGACCGCGCCTTTGTCGCGACAATGGCAGATGGTGTCGATCAGTGCCTGGGCGGCGGTATAGTCGATCTCGACGATGTTGCTGGCCTCCAGCACCACCAGCTTCACATCGTCGCTCCTGGCGTCGATCAGGTCCCTCAGACCGCGCTTGAAACGGTCGGCATTGACGAAGGAAAGCGGCGCCTGGAACGCTGCAACCAGCACACCGGCGTGCTGCTCGCCTGCGTTTGAGCCGTTCGGCGGCCACCAGACCGAGGTGCCCGGCACCTGCGCCAGTTCGATCGGTTCCGTGCGCGTCGAGCCCCAGATGCCGTGCAGCAGCGACAGGCCGATGCCGATAGCGACGCCGGTTTCGATCGGCAGGATGACGATGGCGATCATGGTGATCAGGATCAGCGCGAACTCACCCGGCGCCTGCCGGTAGACGTTAACGGCGATCCTCCAGCGCAGGATGTGCTGGGCCACGAACATCAGCACGGCGGCAAGGGCCGCTTGCGGCACATTGGCCAGCAGGGTGCCACCAAAGGCGCCGAGCGTCAGCACGATGGCCGCCGCGATCAGACCCGACAGCTGAGAGCGGCCGCCGGTCTGGGCGACGATGGCCGTACGCGGCGGGCTGGCATTGACGGCAAAGGCGCCGAACAGGCCGGCCACGATGCTGCCTGCGCCGACGCCGACGAAGTCGCGGTTCACGTCTGGCGCTTGGCCATTCCGCGGCGGGAAGGAGCGGCTTGTGGCCGCCGTCTGCACCATGACGACGATGGCGATCAGCAGCGCCAGGGGCACAAGGGCCCGCGCGTCCTGGAAGTCGACGGTCGGTATGCCCGGGGCCGGCAGCCCGTTCGGCAAGGCGCCGAGCACCTCGACGCCACGGTTCTTCAAGTCGAAGGCGACAACGCCAAGCGTCGCCAGGACCATGCCGATCAATGCCGCCGGGATACGCGCGCTGACCTGTCCGGCCGCGAAGACGATGGCGAAGACGCCGAGGCCGATTGCCAGGCTCCAGGGATTGGTGAGGTGAAGATCGGCGGCTATCTCGCCGATCCGCCGCACCGTCTCGCCGCTTTCGGCCGGCAGGCCGAACAAGGAAGGCAGTTGCGAGACGATGATATGTACGGAAATGCCGGCGAGGAAGCCGGTCGTGACCGGCACGGACAGGAGATCGGCAATCCAGCCGAGGCGGAAAATACCGCTGAGCGCCACCAGCAGGCCCACCATCAGGGCCAGCATGCCCGCCATCGCCAGATAATGCGGCGAGCCCGAGGTGGCGATCACCGCCAGACCGCCGGCGAACAAAGGCGTGATCGTCGAATCCGCGCCCGCCGACAGGTGGCGGTTGGCGCCGAGCAGCGCGAAGGCGACAGAGCCGGCGACGAAGGTGAAAAAGCCGATCTGCGGCGCGAAACCGCCGAGGCGCGCCGTCGCCATCTGCTCTGGAATGGCGATCGCGGCCAGCGTGATGCCGGCCGCCAGATCTCCGTTGAGGTCATTGACACCCCAGCCGCTGAGGGCCCGCATGGGCAGCCACGAGGCCAGGTTCACAGCTCTTGCGGTTTTTGCCCGATCCATCACCGACCTTGCCGCATGACGGCGAAAACGACCGTGGCCATATCGTCGCAATCAGCGGTATCCATTTGAAATTACCATCGAAATTGTCTCTGGAAAAGTCCGGCCGACATTGGAGTTTCGGCGAGGCTTCCTATATAAGCATGCAGTGATTCCCGACTGGATTGTGACCTGATTTGACCGACCAGAAGACACCGCGCGGGCCAGAGGACGGCCCCACCGGCATCGAGCCGATTTCGATCATCGAGGAGATGCAGCGCTCCTATCTCGATTACGCCATGAGCGTGATCGTCAGCCGCGCGCTGCCCGACGTGCGCGACGGCCTGAAACCCGTCCATCGCCGCATCCTCTACGCCATGCAGGAAGGCGGCTACCACTGGAACCGCAAGCATGTGAAGTCGTCGCGTATCGTCGGCGACGTGATGGGTAAATACCATCCGCATGGCGACGCCTCGATCTATGACGCGCTGGTTCGCATGGCGCAGGACTGGTCGCTGCGCGTGCCGCTGATCGACGGACAGGGCAATTTCGGCTCCATCGACGCCGACCCGCCCGCGGCCATGCGCTATACCGAGTCGCGGCTCACCAAGGTCGCGCATGAGCTCCTGGAGGATATCGACAAGGAAACGGTCGATTTTCAGGACAATTACGACGGCGCCGAACAAGAGCCGAAGGTGCTGCCGGCGCGCTTCCCCAACCTTCTGGTCAACGGTTCCGGCGGCATCGCCGTCGGCATGGCCACCAACATTCCGCCGCACAACCTGGCGGAAGTGTGCAATGGCGCGATGGCGATCATCGACAACCCGGCCATCGACCTGCCGGCGCTGATGGAGATCGTGCCCGGCCCGGATTTCCCGACCGGCGGCATCGTGCTTGGCCGCTCCGGCATCTACAGTGCCTATTCCACCGGCCGCGGCTCGATCGTCATGCGAGGCCGCGTCGAGATCGAAAGGCGCGGCAATGACCGCGAATCCATCGTCGTCACCGAAATCCCCTATCAGGTGAACAAGGCGGCGATGATCGAGAAGATGGCCGAACTGGTGCGCGAAAAGCGCATCGACGGGATCTCCGACATTCGCGACGAAAGCGACCGCCAGGGTTACCGGGTCGTCATCGAGCTGAAGCGCGAGGCCGTCGCCGACGTCATCCTCAACCAGCTTTACCGCTTCACGCCGCTGCAGACATCGTTCGGCGCCAACATGGTGGCGCTGAACGGCGGCAAGCCGGAAGTGATGATGCTGATCGACATGCTGAAAGCCTTCGTCGGCTTCCGCGAGGAGGTGATCAGCCGCCGCACCAAATACCTACTGCGCAAGGCGCGCGAGCGCGCCCATGTCCTTGTCGGCCTGGCGATTGCGGTCGCCAATATCGACGAGGTGATCAAGCTGATCCGCACCGCGCCCGATCCGCAGACGGCGCGCGAGCAGTTGATGGAGCGGCGCTGGCCGTCGCACGACGTCGCGCCGCTGATCAAGCTGATCGATGACCCGCGCCACCGCATCAACGAGGATGGCACTTACAATCTCTCCGAGGAACAGGCGCGCGCCATCCTCGACCTGCGCCTGCAGCGCCTGACAGCGCTCGGCCGCGACGAGATCGCCGATGAGTTGAACAAGATTGGCGCCGAGATTGTTGATTTCCTTGATATTTTGTCGTCTCGAGCGCGCATCCAGCAGATCGTCAAGGACGAGTTGATTGCGGTTCGCGACGAGTTCGGTACGCCGCGCCGTACCGAGCTCTCCGAGGGCGGGGCGGACATGGAAGACGAGGACCTGATCCAGCGCGAGGACATGGTCGTCACCGTCAGCCATTCCGGCTACATCAAGCGCGTGCCGCTGTCGCTCTACCGGGCTCAGCGCCGCGGCGGCAAGGGCCGCTCCGGCATGTCGACCAAGGAAGAGGATTTCGTCACAAGGCTGTTCGTGGCCAACACGCATACGCCGGTGCTGTTCTTCTCTTCGCGCGGCATCGTCTACAAGGAAAAAGTCTGGCGGCTGCCGATCGGCAACCCGCAATCGCGGGGCAAGGCGCTGATCAACATGCTGCCGCTCGAGCAGGGCGAGCGCATCACCACCATCATGCCGCTGCCGGAGGACGAAACCAGTTGGGGCGAGCTCGACGTGATGTTCGCGACCACGCGCGGCACGGTGCGCCGCAACAAGCTGTCCGACTTCGTCCAGGTCAACCGCAACGGCAAGATCGCCATGAAGCTGGAGGAAGAAGGCGACGAGATCCTTGGCGTCGAGACCTGCACCGACAATGACGACGTGCTTTTGACGGCGAATTCCGGCCAGTGCATCCGTTTCCCGGTCTCCGACGTGCGCGTCTTCCAGAGCCGCAACTCCGTTGGCGTGCGCGGCATAAGCATGGCCGAGACCGACCGCATCATCTCGATGTCGATCATCGAGAATGTCGATGCGTCACCCGCCGAGCGCGCCGCCTATCTGAAGCGCGCGGCGGCCGAGCGACGGCTTGCCGCCGGTGGAGCAGGCGAGGACGAGGAGATTGCGCTCACCAATGAAGAGGTCGGCGAGGAAGCCGAGCTATCCGACGAGCGCTACGAATTCCTCAAGGCGCATGAAAAGCTTGTGCTGACGGTGACCGAATATGGCTATGGCAAGCGCTCGTCATCCTACGACTTCCGCCTGACTGGCCGTGGCGGCAAGGGTATCCGCGCCACTGACGTGTCGAAAACGGCCGAGATCGGCCGCCTGGTCGCGACCTTCCCGGTCGGGAATGACGATCAGATCATGCTGGTGTCGGACGGCGGCACGGTGATCCGGGTGCCGGTCAACGGCATACGCTTCGCCAGCCGCGCCACCAAGGGCGTGACGATCTTCAATACGGCCGAAGGTGAGAAGGTCGTGTCGGTGGAGCGGATTTCGGAGCCTCAGTCGGACGACGAGGCTGAAGACGTGGCTTCAAGCGAGACTGGCGCGATCGATACAGGCGGACGCGAATAAGGTTTCTTCCGGCCAACGGGCCCCCTGGGCCGGCTCGGTCTTGGGAAAATCAATAGCGACGATAGAGGTTGCGGTGGGCGAAACCATCGAGCCGCTTGGTGTTGGCCTTGACGCGCACCCGCGCCGCTTCCTGATGCAACCCGAATGCAGTCGCGATCAGCATCACGATGGTCATTGCGGTGGCAAGCATGTAAATCAGCATTTGCGTGTTCTCCTGGGCTTACAACGACGAGATGGGGATTTGGTTTCGTCCCTTGAAGCGGCAACCTAGTGAACGCTGCGTGAAACGTTCGTGATCGCCGCATTCATCTGTCGTTCATCGGCGCGGAAAGGTTCATGGCCATGCAATCATTGGGATTTGCCTTTGTCTGAGAGGTTCGCTAGAGCGTTTCACCGTTTCAAGATAGCAGCGAACCTCTCTATCTTTATCTTTTTGTCTTTGCTCAATTCTGGACGGAAAACCGCTCACACTTTTCCTGGAATTGATCTAGAAGCCTGCCATGACAGAACGCACCGCCCTTTACGCCGGCTCCTTCGACCCACTGACCAACGGCCATCTTGACGTGCTCAAGGCGTCGCTGGCGGTGGCCGACACCGTCTATGCGGCGATCGGCATCCATCCAGGCAAGAAGCCGTTGTTTTCCTTCGAGGAACGCGTGGAGCTGATCGAGGCGGCAACCAAGGTGGAATTGGGCAAGGACAGCGATCGCATCAGGGTCGTTTCCTTCGATGGGCTGGTCATCGACGCGGCCCGCAAGCACGGCTCCTCGATCATCATCCGCGGCCTGCGCGACGGCACCGATCTCGACTACGAAATGCAGATGGCCGGCATGAACGAGACGATGGCGCCGGAACTGCAGACGGTTTTTCTCCCCGCCAGTCCCTCGGTGCGCACCATTACCGCCACACTCGTGCGCCAGATTGCGTCGATGGGCGGCGATATCCGCCCATTCGTGCCGGCGGCCGTCGCCGGGGCGCTCACCGCCAAGTTCACCAAATAGGCTTTCCCGGAGATCCCCATGCAGCTGAAGAAGCTCGCTTCGTTCCTAGTCGTGCTTGCCGGCCTTTTCGCGGCATCCCTTTTCTCGGCATCCGGGCCGGCTGTCGCCGCCGACAAGGAAAACACCATGGTCATCACGCTCAAGGATGGCGACGTGACGATCGCGCTGCGTCCCGATCTGGCGCCCAAGCACGTCGCGCAGATCAAGAAGCTGGTGCGCGACGGCGCCTATGACAATGTCGCCTTCCACCGCGTCATCGACGGTTTCATGGCGCAAACCGGCGACGTCAAATTCGGCAACATGAAGAAGGGCTTCGACCCGCAAGCGGTCGGCACCGGCGGTTCCGATCTTCCCGACCTGCCGGCCGAGTTCTCGCAGAGCGAGCAGTTCGCGCGCGGCGTGGTCGGCATGGCCCGTTCGCAGGATCCGAACTCGGCCAATTCGCAATTCTTCATCATGTTCGCGCCGGCGCCGAACCTCGATGGCCAGTACACCATCGTCGGCAAGGTGGTCGGTGGCATGGACCTCGTCGACAAGATCAAGAAGGGCGACGAGGCCGACAACGGCACGGTCACCGACCCCGACCGCATGATCAAGGTTCGCATCGCCGCCGACGGCAAATAAACCCCTCAATTTTCAAAAAGGATTTCTGACATGGCTGAGATCAAGGATCGCGAGAACGCGCTGATCATGGAAACGACCAAGGGCAAGGTCGTCATCGAAATGTATCCCGAGCTGGCTCCCGGCCATGTCGCCCGCATCAAGGAGCTGGCGCGTGAGGGCGCCTATGACGGAGTGGTGTTCCATCGCGTCATCGACGGCTTCATGGCGCAGACCGGCGACGTCAAGTTCGGCAATTCCTCGAAGCCGACCTATGCGCCGTCACGCGCGGGCATGGGCGGGTCGGACAAGCCGGACCTCAAGGCCGAGTTCTCCAACGCCAATCATGGCCGCGGCGCCTGCTCGATGGCGCGCGCCCAGAACCCGAACTCGGCGAATTCGCAGTTCTTCATCTGCTTCGACGACGCCGCCTTCCTCAACCGCCAGTACACGGTGTGGGGCCAGGTCATCGAAGGCATGGAAAATGTCGACAAGATCAAGCGCGGCGAGCCGGTGCAGGATCCCGACAAGATCGTGTCGCTGAAGGTCGCGGCCGACGTCAAGTAAAGGCGGAACGACGATGGGCGCAGTCTGGTCCCTGCTGGGCATCCTGTCCGGCGCCTTCATCGCCATCCAGGCGCCGATCAACTCGCAACTGGCGCGCGGCCTCGGCCTTCCCGTCGCGGCGGCGGCATTCTCCTTCCTGTCGGGCGCTATCGTGCTTGGCATTATTGCCTTCGCGGTGGTGAGGATGCAGGGCATCTCGCTCGACTGGAAGGCGCCGGCGCCCTGGCTGTTCATCGCCGGCGGCATGCTCGGCGGCTTCTATGTGACGTTGTCGACGATCCTGACGCCGCGCATCGGCGCCGCGGCCCTGATGGCCTTCCTGGTCGCCGGGCAGTTGCTCGCCGGCATGCTGATCGACCGCGTTGGTTTCCTTGGGGTGGCGGTGCGCGAAATCTCGCTTGGCCGCGTCGCCGGCGCGGTAATGCTGCTCGCCGGGGCGCTGCTCATCCGGCTTTTCTGATGCGCGTCGACCTGTTCGACTTCGACCTGCCGGAGGAGCGCATCGCGCTTCGCCCGGCGGAACCGCGCGACAGCGCCAGGCTCCTGGTCGTCAAATCTCGCGAAGCATTACAGGACCGCATCGTCAGCGAATTGCCGTCGCTGCTTCGCGACGGCGACGTGCTGGTGTTCAACGACACCAAGGTCATCCCGGCGCAGCTGAAGGGCGTACGCAAGCGCGGCGAGGCGGTGGCGCAGGTCGAGGCAACGCTGCACATGCGCGTAGCGCCAGACCGCTGGCAGGCCTTCATGCGGCCGGGCAAGCGCATCTCCGCCGGCGACCGCATTCATTTCGGCCATGACGGCAATTCCTGCTTCCTCGGCCAGCTCGACGCGACGGTGATCGAGAAAGGTGAGGCGGGCGAGGCGCTGCTCGGCTTCGACCTGTCCGGGCCGTTTCTCGACGAGGCGCTGCATGCCGTCGGCCACATTCCGCTGCCGCCTTATATCGCCTCGAAGCGCGACGATGACGAGCGCGACCGCGACGACTACCAGACCATCTATGCCAGGGAAGAGGGGGCGGTCGCTGCCCCCACCGCCGGGCTGCATTTCACGCCGGAGCTGTTTGCGGCGCTCGACGCCAAGGGCATCGAGCGTCGCTTCGTCACGCTGCATGTCGGCGCCGGCACCTTCCTGCCGGTCAAGGCCGACGACACGGCCGATCACAAGATGCACGCCGAGACCGGCTCGGTAAGTGCCGAGACCGCGGCGGCGCTCAACGCGGCCAGGGTCCGGGGAGGGCGGATCATCTGCGTCGGCACGACATCGCTGCGGCTTCTGGAGAGCGCGGCTCGTGACGAAGGCCGCATCGGGCCCTGGTCCGGGCCGACCGATATCTTCATCACGCCCGGCTATCGCTTCCGCACCGCCGACATGCTGATGACCAATTTCCATCTGCCGCGCTCGACGCTGTTCATGCTGGTCTCGGCTTTCAGCGGCCTGGAGACGATGCGTGAGGCCTATGCGCATGCCATCGAGAACCGCTACAGGTTCTACTCCTATGGGGACGCTAGCCTGCTTTACCGGGCGGAGACGAGCGATGGACGATGATCTCGACGGCATGGACCGCGACACGCTGATCGCGGAGGTGAGGAAGCTGCGCGCCGGTATCCGCGCGCATCGCGATGTGACCGGGCATGATCTGTGCTGGCATCACCCCGAGTTATGGGACCTGCTGCCGGAAAAGACCGAGCCTGCGATCTCCGTGCCGCCATCGCCGAAATTCATGCGCGGCTACATCCGCTACCGGCAGTCGCTCGACGAGCAAGCGTCCGTTGCCCCGGTGCACGACAAGGGATTCAATGGCTGAAACTTTTTCGTTCAAGGTGCTTGCCACGGACGGCAAGGCCAGGCGCGGTCTTGTCTCGATGCCGCGCGGTGAGATCCGCACGCCGGCCTTTATGCCGGTCGGCACCGGCGGCACCGTCAAGGCCATGTATATGGATCAGGTGCGCGGCGTCGGCGCCGACATAATCCTCGGCAACACCTATCATCTGATGCTACGGCCGGGTGCCGAGCGCGTGGCCAGGCTCGGCGGCCTGCACGAGTTCGCGCGCTGGCCGCATCCGATCCTGACCGACAGTGGCGGCTTCCAGGTCATGTCGTTGTCGAAGCTCCGGAAACTGACCGAACAGGGCGTCACCTTCCGCTCGCATATCGACGGCGCGCCTTACGAGATGTCGCCGGAGCGGTCGATCGAGATCCAGGGATTGCTCGATTCCGATATCCAGATGCAGCTGGACGAATGCACCGCGCTGCCAGCAAAGCCCAAGGAAATCGAGCGCGCGATGGAATTGTCGCTGCGCTGGGCCGAGCGCTGCAAGGCGGCCTTCGGCGACCAGCCAGGCAAGGCGATGTTCGGCATCGTCCAGGGCGGCGACAGCGCGCCGATGCGCGTGCGTTCGGCGCAGGCGCTTAAGGCCATGGATCTGAAAGGCTATGCCGTCGGCGGGCTGGCGGTCGGCGAGCCGCAATCGGTGATGCTGGAGATGCTCGACATCACCTGCCCGGAGCTGCCGGCCGACAAGCCGCGCTACCTGATGGGCGTCGGCACGCCGGACGACATATTGAAATCGGTGGCGCGCGGCATCGACATGTTCGACTGCGTGATGCCGACCCGCGCCGGCCGCCATGGCCTTGCCTATACGCGCCGCGGCAAGGTCAATCTCAGGAATGCCCGCCACGCCGACGATCCTCGGCCGCTCGACGAGGAAAGCGATTGCCCGGCGGCGCGCGATTACTCGCGTGCCTATCTGCATCACCTGGTGCGCTCGCAGGAGTCGCTCGGAGCGATGCTGCTGACCTGGAACAACCTGTCCTACTATCAGAAGCTGATGCAGGACATCCGGGCAGCTATCGAGGCGCGGGTTTTTGAAGCGCGCGCCGCTGAGATCGCCGAAGGCTGGTCGCGAGGCGATATTCCGGCGCGCTAAGTGGCTGAAGGCCTCCACTTGAGCGTGCGCGAACCATTTTGAAACGACTGTGATTGTACAGATTGCCGGGATGACTTCAGGCAAAGGCGGAGACCTTGCTCGTCTCGGGACAATCCTCGGCGTCGGGCGAGGCGCAAACAAATCGCGCTAGCGGCTCTCGCGAGTCTGCTGCCGCCGTTCAGCAATGGGCGGGAGCGGTTTTGCCGGCTGTCGCGGTCATCGGGCTCGCCGGCCTCGTCCTGCGCATGCTCGGCGCGCGTGGCGACCTATGGCTGGATGAGATCTGGAGCCTAGTGCAGCTTGAACCGCTCACCTCGATCGACCAGATATTCTGGCGAATAAATCACGACAACAATCATTTCCTCAATTCGATCTATCTCTACCTGGTCGGCCCCGATGCCTCACCGTTGCTCCAGCGCGCGCTGTCGATCGCGCTGGGTGTCGGCTCCATCGTCGCCGCGGGAGCGGCTGCTCGCGGACGGTGGGCCGCTGTCGCCACAAGCCTGCTGTTCGCCATCAGCTATCCGATGGTTCACTATGGCTCGGAAGCGAGAGGCTATGCCGGCTTGGTGTTGTTCACGCTTCTTGCCGCCATGTTCCTGGAGCGCCGGCTCGACGGAAGAGGCTCGGGTGTTGCGTTCGGGGCGATCGTCCTCCTCGGCTTTCTGTCCCATCTCATCATGATGGAAACCGTGGCTGTTCTGGTTGCCTGGGCCGCCTGGATCGTCTGGCGGCGCAACGGCAGCCTCGGGCGGGTCAATGTCGAGCTCGGTCAGATCTTCGCGCCGGCGTTCCTGGCCGTGCTGCCGCTTGCCGCCTGCATGCTGATTGGCTCGCTGCTGTTCGGGTTCAGGATCGGTGGCGTCCTGCCATTTTCGCTTCACGCCTTTGGGCAGGGTTATGGCGGAATGATCCGCTACCTGTTTGGCGTGCCGGATTGGATCGGCGACTGGGCTTCCATCACTGCCGTCTGCGGGGTCGTCTGCGTCTGCGCCGCCATATGGCGCGATCGGCGAGCGAGCCTCTTTGTCATTGGGATCGTCGGGCTGCCCGTAATCATGGCAATGGCACGACCGCCCAATTCCGAATTCCCGCGCTACTTCCTCGTTCCCGCAACATTGATGTTGTTGTGGGCGGGTGAGCTGCTTGGGCGTGGTTTCGCCGCCGGAGGCAAGTACCGTCTGTTCGCGGCGGTCGCGATGGTGGCAATCCTCGCCGGCACGACGACGCTTCTGCTGCCATTCTACAAATATGCGCGGGGGTCCTACGCCGCGACGGTCGACAAAATGACTCGTGACGGCGCAGCCGACTACGCTACCAACCAGGAATTCCGCACCGTGATGACCGTCGACTATTTTGCCAAACGGCTCGGGCGTCAGGCCTCGTTTGTCGCGACGGACAAAATATGTGACGAGCGTCCGTCCTGGCTGATCCTCGAGGGACCCATCGATCGGCAGCCGCAATATGTCGACGCCGCGCCGGCTTGCGGGTCGGCCTATGAGCGTGTCGATGCCTCGACTAGTTGGGGTCTTTCAGGCCTGGCCTGGACGCTGTATCACCGCCGGGATTGAGTGTAGGCTCGGTCCATACCGGACCCGCGGGTTTCTCGGAGTTGGTCAGGTGCTGACCGAGGTCGAGGCTCGCAGGCTGCAGCCGGTGATCTTGAAGCTGCCATCCGCCTGCTGCTGCAGCGTATAGACCGCCTCGTAATCCTTACCGTCGGGCCCGACGATCAGGACCTGCTGGACGATCGAACCTGGCCCCGTCTCCTCGACCTTGCCGAAGGAATAGGATTGGGGTTTTCGCACGGGCGCGTAGCCATTCGTCACCATGTTCATGAAGGTTTCGACGGTCGGAAATATCTGCTTCACGTTCGGCGCGGCGAAACTATAGGCGGCGGCGCCATCATTGGCGATGAAGGCCTTCAGCTGGCTGTCGATAACCGTCTGCGCGGCCTTGACCTCCGCATCGCCGGCCAAGGCAGACGAGGTCATCAGCATTGGAACAATAGCTAACGCGAACAATGCGCGGCGCATTGGCTGCCTCCCGGGAAATTCGCTTGCCGAACTACTCTAATATACGCGTCGCGGCACGGCGTGGTTTCACCGACCTGCGAAGATTTCGCCATTTCCCGCCGGAGGCGGGAGCAGGTACTCTTTGATCTGCGCGGCGCGTGAAGCTTGAAAGCCGGGCGGCAGTCTGCCACAAGGGCCGCTTATTCATGACGCAGGCGGCAGGACCAGGCAATGAAGGCATTTTTCGTGCAGATTAAATGCGATCTGGGCAAGGCCTATGAGGTCGCCAGCGCGCTTGCTGACGCCGAGATCGCCTCCGAAATCTACTCGACCGCCGGCAATTACGACCTGCTCGCCAAATTCTACGTCGACGACGTGGAGGATATCGGCCACTTCGTCAATGAGCGGGTGCAGATCCTGCCCGGAATCAAGGACACCTTCACCATCGTCACCTTCCGGGCGTTCTGACCGGCTGGCGATGCCCGGCCCGGAAGCAGGAGGTGACCTGGTCTTGGTGCTCATGCCTTAAAATTAGGCAATTTGCATAGAGCGGCCGTCATCGCTTCTTAAATCACCGATTGCGCTTGATTTTCTCCGGCCAGGCCAGTGAAATGGTCTTAGAGGGGAGTACGCGATTGGCAGCCTTCGATGAAATGCTTCCGGACGTTTCCGGATTGAGAAGACCTTATGAGGCTTATGATCGCTGGCTGAAGGAGCAGGACCCGGCCAGGCTTACCCAGAAAATGCAGGACGCCGAGCGCGTCTTCCGCAAGACCGGTATCACCTTTGCCGTCTATGGCGAGCAGGAAGCGTCCGAACGGCTGATCCCTTTCGACATTGTGCCGCGCATCCTATCCGGCCAGGAATGGCGCCGGCTGACACAGGGCATCGAGCAGCGCGTGCAGGCGCTGAACGCCTTTCTCGACGACATCTATCACCGCCAGGAGATCCTGCGGGCCGGGCGCGTGCCGAGGGATCTCGTTGCCAGGAACGAGGCCTTCCTGCCCGAGATGATCGGTGTCAGGCCGCCGGCCGGCGTCTACACTCATATCATCGGCGTCGACATCGTCCGCATATCGGAGAACGACTTCTACGTGCTGGAGGACAATGCCCGCACGCCGTCCGGCGTCTCCTACATGCTGGAAAACCGCGAGACGATGATGCAGCTCTTTCCGGAGTTGTTCCAGAAGATCAAGGTGCGGCCGGTCGAGAACTATCCGCAACTCCTGCGCCAGTCGCTCGCCGCGGTGCGGCCGCAAAGCGCCAAGGGCGCGCCGACCATCGCGGTGCTGACGCCAGGCTCCTACAACTCTGCCTATTTCGAGCATGCCTTCCTTGCGGACCAGATGGGCGTGCAGCTCGTCGAGGGGCAGGATCTGCGCGTCGTTGACGGCCACGTCGCGATGCGCACGACCGAAGGCTACAAGCAGATCGATGTGCTTTACCGCCGCGTCGACGACGCTTTCCTCGATCCGCTGACTTTCCGCCCGGACTCCGCGCTCGGCGTACCGGGCATCATGGATGTCTACCGCGCCGGCAACATCACCATCGCCAATGCGCCTGGCACCGGAATCGCCGACGACAAGGCGATTTATTCCTACATGCCCGAGATCGTCGAGTTCTACACCGGCCGCAAGGCCATCCTCGGCAACATCCCGACCTGGCGCTGTTCGGAGCCGGACAGCCTCAAATATGTGCTCGAGCACATCAGCGAGCTGGTGATCAAGGAAGTGCACGGCTCCGGCGGCTACGGCATGCTGGTCGGCCCCACCGCGACCAAGAAGGAATGCCAGGAGTTCGCCAAGAAGCTGCAGGCGAAGCCCTCGAACTATATCGCCCAGCCGACGCTGGCGCTGTCGACCTGTCCGATCCTGACCGAAAAGGGTCTTTCGCCGCGTCATGTCGATCTTCGGCCTTACGTGCTGGTTTCGGACCGAATCCAGATCGTGCCGGGCGGCTTGACGCGTGTCGCGCTCAAGGAGGGTTCGCTTGTCGTCAATTCCTCGCAAGGGGGCGGGACGAAGGACACGTGGGTGTTGGATGATTAAAGAGCGAAGAGAGTAGCGAATAAGGGAAAGAGGGGGATACGACGGCAATCAATTCCTACAGGGAGCTCGTCTTTTGGAAGGCGGCATTGAAGTTGGCAGTGAATTGCTACTCGGCCACGGGAGGTTTTCCAAACGGTGAAGTGCACGGGATGACCTCTCAGATACGACGCTCGGGGGCTTCCATCGCAGCGAATGTCGCAGAGGGGCATGGAAGAGAAAGTACAGGAGCCTTTATTCAATTTCTTCGCGCGGCGCAGGGCTCTCTTAAAGAGTTGGAGACACATCTCATCCTGTGTGGGGAGGTGAGACTAATGGTCGAAGCGGAGGTTGCCAGCTTGCTTGGCCAAACTGATGAAATCGGGAAATGCTGCGTTCGATGATCAGGAGCCTGCAACAAAAGTCATGAAGTCCTTTTTCCCCTATTCGCTACTCCCTATTCGCTATTCGCTCGACACCGGAGCAAGCTGAGATGCTTTTGGGCCGCACCGCAAACGGTCTCTATTGGATGAACCGCTATATCGAGCGAGCCGAAAACATGGCGCGTCTCGTCGATGCCGGCCTGCGCATGGCGCTGACGCGCACGCAGAACGCGTCGGAGGAATGGAATTCGGTGCTGCTCAGCGCCGGCTCGGACTATGCGTTCTCGCAGAAATACCAGGACTACACCGCTGCCAACGTCTCCGACTTTCTGCTGCGCGACACCTCGAACCCGTCGAGCACGATGTCGTCGATCGAGACGGCGCGCAACAATGCCCGCATGGTGCGAACGGCGCTGACGCGCGAGACCTGGGAAAGCATCAACGAAGCCTGGATGTCGCTGAAGCGCATGCTGGCGAAGCCGATCGACGAGCGCGACCTGCCGACGGTGCTCGATTCCATCAAGCGCGAGACGGCGCTGATCCGCGGTTCGTTCTACGGCACGATGCTGCGCAACGAGATTTTCGATTTTTCGCAGCTTGGCACCTATGTCGAGCGCGCCGACAACACGGCGCGCATCCTTGACGTGAAATATTATGTTCTCTTGCCTTCGCTGTCCTGGGTCGGCTCGACGCTGGACAACTACCAGTGGGAGTCGATCCTGCGCTCGGTGTCGGCGCATCGATCCTATCGCTGGGTCTATGAGGCCGACTACAAGCCGACGAATATTGCCGACTATCTGATCCTCAATGTGCGCATGCCGCGCTCGCTGACATTCTGCTATCGCTTCCTCGGCGAGCACCTGAAATTCCTCGCCGACGACTATGGCGAGCGCCATGCCTGCCACGCCACGGCCGAGAAGATCCAGGCGTTGCTCAAGAGGGGCTCGATCAAGGACATATTCGATCACGGCCTGCACGAATTTCTGGCCGAGTTCATTCGCGACAACACCAGGCTGGGCGACGAGATTGCCCAGGATTACCGGTTCTATTGAGCGGGGCTGAGGGCGGGCGTCATGCGGCTCAAGATCACCCATCGCACCGAGTACCGCTACGACGCGCCGGTGCAATACCTGCTGCAGCGGCTGCGCCTGCTGCCCCTGAGCGGACGGACGCAGACCGTCGGCTCCTGGGCTATCAAGGTCGAAGGCGCGCGCGAGGAGGTGCGCTTCACCGATCATTTCGGTAACGACACGCGGCTGGTGAGCGCTGAGAGCGGGCACAGCACGATCACCGTCGAGGCGGCGGGAGAGGTGACCACGCATGACACGGCGGGCGTGACGGGCGCGCATCAGGGCTTTGCCCCGCTCTGGCTGTTCGGCCAGCAGACGCAGCTTACCGCCGCCGGCGAGGGCATACGTGAACTGGCCGGCTCGCTCGGGCAGGGAACCGAGATCGAGCGGCTGCACAGGTTGATGGCCGCCATCCGCGAACGGGTCGCCTACAGACCGGGCACGACCAGCGTCGTCACGCCGGCGGAAGAGGCCCTGGCGCTCAAATCCGGCGTTTGCCAGGATCACAGCCATATCTTCATCGCCGGGGCCGTCGCGCTTGGCTTTCCGGCTCGCTATGTCAGCGGTTACCTGATGATGGATGCGGCCGTCGAGCAGGCTGCAAGCCATGCCTGGGCCGAGGCCTATGTCGTGGGGCTCGGATGGGTTGCCTTTGATCCGGCCAACGGTATTTCTCCCGACGAACGCTATGTGCGGGTGGCGACGGGGCGCGATTATCGCGACGCCTCGCCGGTGTCGGGGATACTGCTGGGGCAGGCGCAAGAGAAGCTTGCCGTCACCGTCACGGTGGAGCAGTAATTTCCGACGGGATTCGCTGTTAAAGAAGAATCATGACCTATTGCGTCGGCCTCAAGATCGATCGGGGGCTCGTGTTCATGTCGGACACGCGCACCAATGCCGGCATGGATTCGATCTCGACCTTCAAGAAAATGCACGTCTGGGAAGAGCCCGGCGAGCGCGTGATCGTGCTGATGTCGGCGGGCAACCTTGCCACCACGCAAGCCGTCGTCAGCCTGCTCGACGAGCGCAACAAGGCCGTTGGCGACCGTCATCCGAAGCTGCTCGAGACGCCGTCCATGTACCAGACGGTGCGGCTGGTCGGCGATACGGTCAAGGAAGTCATCGAACATGCCTCGCCGAACGGCGACAAGGCGGATTCCTACTTCAATGCCTCCTTCATCCTCGGCGGCCAGATCAAGGGCAGCCCGCCCAGGCTGTTCATGATCTATCCGGAAGGCAATTTCATCGAGTCGACCGATGACACGCCTTTCTTCCAGATCGGCGAGACGAAATACGGCAAGCCGATCATCATCCGTGCCTATGACCCGACAATGGGCCTGGCCGAAACGGTGAAGCTGCTTCTGGTGTCGTTCGACTCGACGCTGAAATCCAACCTTTCGGTCGGGCTGCCGCTCGATCTGCTGTTCCTGGAGAAGGACAGTTTCAAGGTCGGGCTCAACAGGCGCATCCGCCAGGACGATCCCTATTACCGCACCATCTCCGACGGCTGGTCGAACGCCTTGAAAACGGCCTTTGCCAGCCTGCCGGATTTTCCCGGTTAGGGTTCGCATTTCGCGGCCTTTTGCGCACTTAACATGTTGATCAATATCGAAGCTGGTTTACCCGCCGCATTGCGGCTGGGCTCGGGAGGATAGATGAACAACGAGACATTCCGCGACTGGTCGAGGCGGGCGGCCGACTGGGGCGTCGACTACCGCGCCGGCTTGCGCGACCGTCCGGTGCGGCCGGCAATCGCGCCGGGCGAGATTTTCCGGAGCATCGAGGTTTCGCCGCCCGAATTGCCCGAACCGATGGAGAAGATCTTCGCCGATTTCGAAGAAAAGATCGTGCCTGGCATGACGCATTGGCAGCATCCGCGCTTCTTCGCCTATTTCCCCGCCAATGCGGCGCCGGTCTCGGTCGTGGCGGAGTATCTGGTCTCGGCGATGGCCGCGCAGTGCATGCTGTGGCAGACCTCGCCGGCTGCGACCGAGCTCGAGACGCGCATCGTCGACTGGATGCGCCAGGCGCTTGGCCTGCCCGAGGGCTTTTCCGGCGTCATCCAGGATTCGGCCTCGTCGGCGACGCTTGCGGCGGTGCTCACCATGCGAGAGCGGGCGCTCGACTGGCAGGGCAACAAAAAGGGGCTGGCCGGACAGGGCAAGCTGCGCGTCTATTCCTCCGACCAGGTCCATACCTCGATCGACCGCGCCATCTGGGTCTCAGGCATCGGCGAGGAGAACCTCGTCCGCATTCCGGTCTCAGGACGTTTTCGCGCCATGGATACGGCCGCACTTGAGGCCGCGATCGTCGCCGATCGCGAGGCCGGCCTGCTGCCGGCCGGCATCATCGCTTGCGTCGGCGGCACCAGCATTGGCGGCACCGACGATATCGCCCCGGTGGTCGCGGTCGCAAAGCGGCAGGGGCTTTACCTGCATGTCGACGCCGCCTGGGCCGGATCGGCGATGATCTGCCCGGAATACCGGCATTTCTGGGCGGGCGTCGAAGGCGCGGACTCCATCGTCTTCAATCCGCACAAGTGGCTCGGCGCGCAATTCGATTGCTCGATCCAGTTCATTCGTCAGCCGGAAGACCTGGTGCGCACGCTGGCCATAAAGCCGGAGTTTTTGAAGACGTTGGGGCACGACGGCATCATCAACTATTCGGAGTGGTCGGTGCCGCTCGGGCGCCGTTTCCGTGCGCTCAAACTCTGGTTCCTGCTGCGGGCCCATGGCCTCGAAGGTTTGCGCAATATGATCCGCAACCACGTCGCCTGGAGCGAAGGACTGGCCGCGCGGCTCGCCAGGGAAGCGGATTTCGAGCTCGTCAGCGAGCCGATGCTGTCGCTGTTTTCGTTCCGGCACCAAGCGCCTTCGGGTACCGATCCGGACGAGCACAATCTGCGGCTGGTCGACACCATCAACACCGAAGGCCGCATTTACCTGACGCAAACCAGGGTCGACGGGCTCGTGGCGATCCGCTTTCAGGCGGGGCAGTTCGAGTCGACGGCGGCCGATGTCGACGCCGCTTTCGACGTCATAACCGAGATTGCGCGGCGCTTATCCTGAGGCGGCAGACCCATTACGCGCTGGTTTGCCTTTTGCAGTCAGTTGATTTTCGTTAGCCGGCTCATGCCTTTTCTTCGCTTTCGTTTTCCGATATAGACGGAAAAAACGAAAATGGGAATGCCGGATGTTTCTTTCGCCACGCCACGCCGAAATCATCCAGATGGCGAAAGATCACGGCCGGGTCCTGGTCGAGGATCTGGCAACCCATTTCAACGTGACGCCGCAGACTATCCGCAAGGATCTCAACGATCTCTGCGATCAGCGGCTGCTCACCCGCATCCATGGCGGCGCACTGTTCCCGTCCGGCATCGAGAACATGGAATACGAGGCTCGCCGCAAGATCGCGGCCGACGAGAAGGAGGCGATCGGCAGCGCCGCGGCGCGGCTGATCCCGGACAATGCCTCGCTGTTCATCAATATCGGCACCACCACCGAGGCGGTCAGCAAGGCGCTTCTCGACCATAGCGGGCTGATGGTCATCACCAATAACATCAATGTTGCCAATAGGATGCGCATTTATCCTACGATCGAGGTGGTGATCGCCGGCGGCGTGGTGCGCGGTTCCGATGGTGGCATTGTCGGCGAAGCTGCCGTCGATTTCATCCGCCAGTTCAAGGTCGACTACGCGGTCATCGGCGCCTCGGCTATCGACCATGACGGTGCGTTGCTCGACTTCGATTTCCGCGAAGTGAAGGTAGCACAGGCGATCATAGCCAATGCGCGCCACGTCATTCTGGTCTCCGACCGGACCAAATTCGAACGTACGGCGCCGGTCCGGATCGGCCACCTTTCCCAGGTGAATACCTTCATTACCGATCGTTGCGACATCCCTTCGATCCGCCGGATTTGCGAGGAGACTGAGGTCCGGCTGATCGAGACGGCGCTCGAATAGCGGCGCATCAGGGCTGTTTCACGCAGCCGTGATAATTTCGTTTGACATTCGCTTTGAGTTCGAAATAATTCCGACACGGTTTCGTAAAACACAAAAATGGTGCAATGCGAAATCGCTGGAGGACCCCTTGGACGCATCCCCGATCCATGACATTTTCGTCATCGGAGGCGGCATCAATGGCTGCGGCATCGCCCGCGACGCTGTTGGCCGCGGATTTTCGGTTTACCTTGCTGAGATGAACGATCTGGCGAGCGGGACGTCCTCCGGCTCGACCAAGCTGATCCATGGCGGCCTTCGCTATCTCGAATTCTACGAGTTCCGGCTGGTGCGCGAAGCGCTGATGGAGCGCGAGGTCCTTTGGAAGAACGCGCCGCACATCATCTGGCCGATGCGCTTCGTTCTGCCTTACGCCAAGGGCCTGAGGCCCGCCTGGCTGATCCGGCTCGGGCTGCTCCTTTACGATCACATCGGCGGGCGCAAACTGCTGCCAGCGACGAAGACGCTGGACATGGCGAGGGATCCGGCCGGCAAACCGCTGAAGCCACTGTTCCGCAAGGCTTTCGAATATTCGGATGGCTGGGTCAATGACGCTCGCCTGGTGGCGCTGAACGCTCGTGATGCCGCCGACC
The DNA here is from genome assembly GCF_029625685.1 of Mesorhizobium sp. WSM4976. Lineage (NCBI taxonomy): Bacteria > Pseudomonadati > Pseudomonadota > Alphaproteobacteria > Hyphomicrobiales > Phyllobacteriaceae > Mesorhizobium > Mesorhizobium sp. WSM4976. The sequence goes on along the minus strand of NZ_JARTVT010000010.1, from coordinate 49,087 downwards.
GGGGCGCCATCATCCGTACCCGCACCAAGGTCGTCAGCGCGCGTCGCGACGGTCCGACCTGGACTGTCAAGGTGCAGAACGTGCTTACCGGCGACACCGAGGAGGTTCGCGCGCGGCTTCTCGTCAACGCCGCCGGTCCTTGGGTCGATCACGTTCTGCAGACAGCCGTCGGCCAGAACGAAGTCCACAATGTCCGCCTGGTGCAAGGCAGCCACATCGTCGTCGCCAAGAAGTTCGACGATCCGCGCGCCTATTTCTTCCAGAACAAGGATGGCCGCATCATCTTCGCCATCCCCTACGAGGAAGAATTCACGCTGATCGGGACGACCGACCGCGATTATCCCGGCGACCCGCACGATGTGAAGATCTCCGACGCCGAGATCGACTACCTATGCGCCGCGGCAAGCGAATATTTCGCGGTCGCCGTGAAGCGATCCGACATCGTCTGGACCTATTCGGCGGTGCGCCCGCTCTATGACGACGGCGCCTCCAAGGCGCAGGAAGCGACGCGCGATTATGTGCTGAAGGCCGATGGCGGGGAGGGCGTTGCCCCGCTTCTCAACGCCTTCGGCGGCAAGATCACGACTTTCCGCCGGCTGGCGGAATCGATGCTTGAGAAGATCGAGGGCTTTTTGGACAAGCGCGGCAAGCCTTGGACGCATGACGCGCCACTGCCGGGCGGTGATTTTCCGGCCACCGGTTTCGACGCGCAGGTCGCCAGGCTGAAAAAGGCCTATCCGTTCCTTGACCAGAGGCTGGCGCGCCGGTTCACGCGGCTCTACGGCACGCGGGCTGAGAAGCTGCTCGGGCTCGCCAAGTCGAATGCCGATCTCGGCCGCAATTTCGGCGCCGATCTTTTCGAAGTGGAGGTTCGCTATCTCGCCGAGAACGAATGGGCGGTCACCGCCGAGGACGTGCTGTGGCGCCGCACCAAGCGTGGCCTGCATTTCAGCCGCGAGCAGACGGCGGCATTGGAAGAATTCATGCGAGGACTGAGCACCCGTCACGTCGCGGCGGCGGAATGACGATGGACCGCTGAAGCGCAAGGCCCGGGAGGAGGCGTGATGCTGGAACTGAGGAACGTGACGAAGACGATCGGTGCGCAGGAGCATATCCGCGACGTGTCGCTGACGCTTCGGCACGGCTCGCTGAATGTTCTGCTGGGACCGACGCTTTCCGGCAAGACCAGCCTCATGCGGCTGATGGCGGGTCTCGACGCGCCGACGTCCGGCTCGGTCTGGTTCGACGGCAAGGACGTCACCGGACAGCCGGTGCAGAAGCGCAACGTCGCCATGGTCTACCAGCAGTTTATCAACTACCCGGCGATGACGGTTTACGAGAATATCGCCTCACCACTTAGGGTTGCAGGCGTCGACCAGGCAAGGATCGACAAGGAAGTGCGCAATGCCGCCGCGCTGCTCAAGCTCACGCCTTATCTCGACCGCACACCGCTCAACCTCTCGGGCGGTCAGCAGCAGCGCACGGCGCTTGCCCGCGCCATTGTCAAGAACGCCAGCCTGGTGCTGCTCGACGAGCCTCTCGCCAATCTCGACTACAAATTACGCGAGGAATTGCGCGCCGAATTGCCGAAGATCTTCGCCGCCGCGGGCACGATCTTCGTCTATGCCACCACCGAGCCGCACGAGGCGCTGCTGCTCGGCGGCAATACGGCGACGCTCTCGGAGGGCCGCGTCACGCAATTCGGCCCGACCGTCGAAGTGTTCCGCAAGCCTGTCGACCTGGTGACGGCAAGGACCTTCGCCGACCCGCCGCTCAACACCATCGTGCTCTCCAAGAAGGGCTCGGACTTCCTGCTTGAAGGCGGCGTCAAGCTGCCGGTGCCGCCGGAGCTCAACGGCATTGCGGACGCCAGCTACGCGATCGGATTCCAACCGCATAATCTGTCGCTGGAGCGGCCGAACGCTAGCGCCGTGCCGGTGCGCGCCAAGGTCACCATCACCGAGATCACCGGCTCGGAAAGCTTTGTCCATCTCGACTTCGCCGATGCGCGCTGGGTCATGCTTGCGCATGGCATTCTCGATTTCGAGACGGACGACGAAGTCGAGGTGTTCATCGACCCGCGCCACATCATGGTGTTTGACCAGAACGGCCGCGCCGTGTCGGCGTCGAAGCTTGCGGCCTGAGGAGGATCAGATGGCGCGCATCGACGTCAATCATATCCGCCACTCCTACCTGCCCAATCCACGGAAGGATTCGGATTTCGCGCTGAAGGAAGTGCATCACACCTTCGAGGACGGCGGCGCCTATGCTCTGCTTGGGCCATCGGGCTGCGGCAAGACCACCTTGCTCAACATCATTTCGGGACTGCTGCATCCCTCGCACGGCCAGCTTTTGTTCAACGGCCGGGACATCACCAATCTGTCGACGCAAGAGCGCAACATCGCGCAGGTGTTCCAGTTCCCGGTCATCTACGACACCATGACCGTCTACGAAAATCTGGCCTTCCCGCTGCGCAACCGCCGCGTGCCGGAGGCGGACGTCGACCGCAAGGTGCGTGAGACGCTCGACATGATCGATCTCGCTTCGCTGGCGAAGAAGAAGGCGCGCGGGCTCACCGCCGACCAGAAGCAGAAGATTTCGCTTGGGCGCGGCCTGGTGCGCTCTGATGTCAATGCCATCCTGTTCGACGAGCCGTTGACGGTGATCGACCCGCACATGAAGTGGGTGCTGCGCTCGCAGTTGAAGCAACTGCATCGCCGCTTCGGCTACACCATGGTCTATGTCACGCATGACCAGACCGAAGCGCTGACTTTCGCCGACCGCGTCGTGGTCATGTATGACGGCGAGATCGTGCAGATCGGCACGCCGGCCGAACTCTTCGAGCGGCCGCGCCACACATTCGTCGGCTATTTCATCGGCTCGCCTGGCATGAACGTGCTGCCGGTCGCGCTGGAAGGCAGGACGGCGAAGCTCGGCGCGCAGCGCATCGAGCTTCCGGGCGTGCCAAAGGCGGAAGCCAGCGCCGTCGAGCTCGGCATCCGTCCAGAATATGTGCGGCTCGGCCGCGAAGGCATGGCGGTGCAGGTCTCCAAGATCGAGGACGTCGGCCGCCACAAGGTCGTGCGCGCCAACCTGGAAGGCAGAGAGATCGCCGCGGTGATCGGCGAGGACGACGAGGTGCCTGCCGAGCCGAAAGTCCGCTTCGATCCGGCCGGCATCAACATCTATGCCGATTCCTGGCGCGTCGAGATGGGGGCCTAGATGGACAAGACCTGGAACAACAAGGCCTGGTTCCTTGTCCTGCCGGTTCTGGTGCTGGTGGCCTTCTCGGCCGTCATCCCGCTGATGACCGTGGTCAATTATTCGGTGCAGGACACGTTCGGCAACAACGTCTTCTTCTGGGCCGGCACCGAATGGTTCGAGGAATTGCTGCACTCCGACCGCTTCTGGGAAGCGATGGTGCGCAATCTGATCTTCTCCTTCATCATCCTGGCGATCGAAGTGCCTCTCGGCATCTTCATCGCGCTCAACATGCCGAAGAAGGGCTGGGGCGTGCCTGTCTGCCTGGTGCTGATGGCGCTGCCGCTGCTGGTGCCGTGGAATGTCGTCGGCACGATCTGGCAGGTGTTCGGCCGCAACGACATCGGCCTGCTCGGCTACTACATCAACGCGCTCGGCATCGACTACAACTATGTCCAGGACCCGTTCGACGCCTGGGTCACTGTCATCGTCATGGATGTCTGGCACTGGACCAGCCTGGTCGTTCTGCTCTGCTATGCCGGGCTGGTTTCCATTCCGGATGCCTTCTACCAGGCGGCCAAGATCGACGGCGCCTCGCGCTGGGCGGTGTTCCGCTACATCCAGCTGCCGAAGATGCAGCGCGTGCTTTTGATCGCCGTGCTGCTGCGCTTCATGGACTCGTTCATGATCTACACCGAGCCCTTCGTGGTCACCGGCGGCGGCCCCGGCAATTCGACGACCTTCCTGTCGATCGACCTGGTGAAGACGGCACTCGGCCAGTTCGACCTCGGACCGGCAGCGGCCATGTCGCTGGTCTACTTCCTTATCATCCTGTTGTTGTCGTGGGTGTTCTACACCGTGATGACCAACTACGACGCGGAGCGCTGACAGATGGCGAGCGCCAACGAGACGACGCGCGTGAGCGAAGCGGCTGTCACCGAAGTGGGCAGCGCGCTGTCGCAGGACGAGGTGGCGAAGCTGATGCGCCGCCGTGGCGAGGAATCGCGCTGGTGGTGGATCGTGCCGACGCTCTACATCATCGTGCTGCTCCTGCCGATCTACTGGCTCATCAATATGAGCTTCAAGACCAACCAGGAGATCGTGTCGTCGCTGACGCTCTTTCCGCACCAGCCGACGCTGCGCAATTACAGGATCATCTTCACCGACGCGTCCTGGTATTCCGGCTACATCAATTCGATCACCTATGTGGTGATGAACATGGTGATATCGGTGGCGGTGGCACTGCCGGCTGCCTACGCCTTCTCGCGCTACCGCTTCCTCGGCGACAAGCATCTGTTCTTCTGGCTGCTCACCAACCGCATGGCGCCGCCGGCGGTGTTCGCGCTGCCGTTCTTCCAGCTCTATTCGGCCTTCGGCCTCATCGACACGCATATCGCGGTGGCGCTCGCCCACTGCCTGTTCAACGTGCCCCTGGCGGTGTGGATCCTTGAGGGCTTCATGTCCGGCGTGCCGAAGGAGATCGACGAGACCGCCTATATCGACGGCTATTCTTTCCCGCGCTTCTTCGTGAAAATCTTCATGCCGCTGATCGCGAGCGGCATCGGGGTCGCCTGTTTCTTCTGCTTCATGTTCTCGTGGGTGGAACTGCTGATCGCGCGCACGCTGACCACGACAGACGCCAAGCCGATCGCCGCCACCATGACCCGCACTGTCTCGGCCGCCGGCATGGACTGGGGACTGCTTGCCGCCGCCGGCGTGCTGACGCTGATCCCCGGCGCACTCGTGATCTGGTTCGTCCGCAACTATATCGCCAAGGGCTTCGCCCTGGGGAGGGTCTAAGCCATGAACCTCGACTTCTCCTGGATGGCGTGGACGTGGCCGACAGCCGCCTTCTTCATTGTCATTTTGCTGATGCTCTGCGGCATGGGCTTTTGGGAATATGTCTCGCCCGGCGGCAATCCGCGCGTCGGCCTGCTGCGCTTCGAGACGACGCGCGGCGACCGCCTCTTCGTTTCGCTGCTCGGCAGCGCCTTCATCCATCTCGCTTGGCTGGGTCTGGTTGGACCCAACCTGTGGTGGGCTCTCGCTCTCTCCGTGGTCTACGCCATTGGCGTGTTCCGATACGTATAGAGGGAGAAAAGTCGGAGCGGCCGCGTGCTGGCGGCCACCCCGGATCGAACTTTACAACCTAACGCTGGAGGAGACACATGCGACGGCAATTCCTAACATCAACGACAGCCCTCGTCCTTTTGCTCGGCGCCGGGCACGCCTACGCCGGGATGGACGAGGCAAAAGCCTTTCTCGACAAGGAGATAGGCCCATTGTCGACGCTTTCGCGCGCCGACCAAGAAAAGGAAATGCAGTGGTTCGTCGACGCGGCCAAGCCGTTCGCCGGCATGGAAATCAAGGTCGTGTCGGAAACGCTGACCACGCACCAGTATGAATCCCAGGTGCTTGCGCCGGCCTTCACCGCCATCACCGGCATCAAGGTCACGCATGACGTCATCCAGGAAGGAGACGTCGTCGAGAAGATCCAGACCCAGATGCAGACCGGGCAGAACCTCTATGACGGCTGGGTCAACGACTCGGATCTCATCGGCACGCACTGGCGCTATCAGCAGGCGCGTAACCTGACCGACTGGATGGCCGGCGAGGGCAAGGACGTCACCGATCCGATGCTCGACGTCGACGACTTCATCGGCAAGTCGTTCACCACCGCGCCGGACGGCAAGCTCTACCAGCTGCCCGACCAGCAATTCGCCAACCTCTACTGGTTCCGCTACGACTGGTTCAACGACGAGAAGAACAAGGCCGACTTCAAAGCCAAGTATGGCTACGACCTCGGCGTGCCAGTCAACTGGTCGGCCTATGAGGACATCGCCCAGTTCTTCACCGGCCGCGAGATCGGCGGCAAGAAGGTCTACGGCCACATGGACTACGGCAAGAAGGACCCGTCGCTCGGCTGGCGGTTCACCGATGCCTGGCTCTCCATGGCAGGCAATGGCGACAAGGGCATCCCGAACGGCAAGCCGGTCGACGAATGGGGCATCAAGGTTGACGAAAATTCGCGCCCTGTCGGATCGTGCTCCGCGCGCGGCGGCGACACGAACGCCCCAGCCTCGGTCTATGCCATCCAGAAGTATCTCGACTGGCTGAAGGCCTACGCGCCGCCGGAAGCGCAGGGCATGACCTTCTCCGAATCGGGTCCGGTTCCCTCGCAGGGCAACATCGCTCAGCAGATCTTCTGGTACACGGCCTTCACAGCCGACATGGCCAAGCCCGGCCTGCCGGTCGTGAACGAGGACGGCACGCCGAAATGGCGCGTCGCGCCGTCGCCGCATGGCGTCTATTGGAAGGACGGCATGAAGCTCGGCTACCAGGACGCCGGTTCGTGGACGCTGCTGAAGTCGACCCCGACGGATCGCGCCAAGGCCGCGTGGCTCTATGCGCAGTTCGTGGTGTCGAAAACGGTCGACGTGAAGAAGAGCCAGGTCGGCCTGACCTTCGTCCGCGACTCCACCATCCACGACAAGAGCTTCACCGAGCGGGCGCCGAAGCTCGGCGGCCTGATCGAGTTCTACCGCTCGCCGGCGCGCGTGCAGTGGACCCCGACCGGCACCAACGTGCCGGACTATCCGAAGCTGGCGCAGCTCTGGTGGCAGAACATCGGCGATGCGTCGTCCGGCGCGAAGACCCCGCAGGAAGCGATGGACTCGCTCTGCGCCGACCAGGAGAAAGTGCTCTCCCGTCTCGAGAAATCCGGCGTCCAGGGCGATATCGGACCGAAGATGGCCGAGGAGCACGATCTCGAATACTGGAACAAGGATGCCGTCTCGAAGGGCAACCTTGCGCCGCAGCTGAAGGTCGAGAACGAAAAGGACAAGCCGATCACCGTCAACTACGACGAGCTGGTGAAGAGCTGGCAGAAGTAGCTGCATGACGCAGGCCCGCGGGCCTGTGTAGGAAATGCAGGGGAGGCGGCTTGGCCGTCTCCCCTGTTCCATGAGTAGTGGAGGAACGGAATGAGCGGTTTTGTGCTGGCGATCGACCAGGGAACGACATCGACCCGGGCGATTCTGTTCGATGACAAGATGAAAGTCGCCGGCACTGGCCAGCAGGAATTCACGCAGCATTATCCGGCCTCGGGCTGGGTCGAGCACGACCCGGAAGATATCTGGACGAGCGTTCTCGCCACGGTGAAAGCGGCGCTGAAGACCGCCGGCCGCGCGGCGTCCGACGTGGCCGCCATCGGCATCACCAACCAGCGCGAGACGGTCGTGATCTGGGACAAGGCGACCGGCAAGCCGATCCACAATGCGATTGTCTGGCAGGACCGGCGCACGGCGCCGCTCTGCCAGAAGTTGAAGAAGCAGGGGCTGGAGAAGAAATTCACGAAGAAGACCGGCCTGCTGCTCGATCCCTATTTCTCCGGCACCAAGATCGCCTGGATGCTGGACAAGGTGAAAGGGGCCAGGAAGCGAGCCGAGAAGGGCGAACTGCTCGCCGGGACCATAGATAGTTTCCTGATCTGGCGGCTGACCGGCGGCAAGATGCACGCGACCGACGCGACAAACGCCTCGCGCACGCTCGTCTACAACATCGAGAAGAATGTCTGGGACGAGGAGCTGCTCTCCATCCTGAATATCCCAGCCGCGATTTTGCCGGAGGTGAAGGATTGCGCCGACAATTTCGGCGTTACCGAGAAGAGCCTTTTCGGGCCCGAGATGCGAATCCTCGGTGTCGCCGGCGACCAGCATGCGGCGACCATCGGTCAGGCCTGTTTTGAGCCCGGCATGATGAAATCGACCTACGGTACCGGTTGCTTCGCGCTGCTCAACACCGGCGCCGATCTAGTGCGCTCGAGGAACCGGCTTCTGACTACGATCGCCTACCGGTTGAACGGCAAGACCACCTACGCGCTGGAAGGCTCGATCTTCATCGCGGGCGCCGCCGTGCAATGGCTACGGGACGGCATCAAGGTGATCGGCAAGGCTGAGCAAAGCGGTGCGCTCGCTGCGGCCGCCGATCCGGCGCAACAAGTCTACCTGGTGCCGGCCTTTGTCGGCCTCGGCGCGCCGCATTGGGACGCGGAAGCGCGCGGCGCCATCTTCGGCCTGACGCGCAATTCAGGCCCGGCCGAGGTCGCGCGCGCGGCGCTTGAATCCGTCGCCTTTCAGACGCGCGACCTACTCGACGCCATGCGCAAGGACTGGAAGGGCGCCTCGGCCAAGACAGTGCTTCGGGTCGACGGCGGCATGGTGGCCTCCGACTGGACCATGCAGCGGCTGGCCGACATTCTCGACGCGCCTGTGGATCGTCCTACCATCCTTGAGACGACCGCCCTGGGTGCGGCGTGGCTCGCGGGTTCGAAAGCCGGCGTATGGCCGAAAGCGAAGGATTTCGCCAGGAGCTGGGCGCTGGAACGGCGCTTCAAGCCGGAGATGGATGCCGCTACGCGCGGGGCTAAGCTCGCCGGCTGGCGCGACGCGGTGCGCAGGACGCTGAGTACGCAGTAACGATCACTGGATCGGGGGAGAATGCAACCGGATTGGTATCCTGCTTGGCGCGATGAGGCGTTTGAGGAACTTACCGCCAAGAACGCGCGCCTGGAGAAGGATTTCCGCCTCGGTCGTTGGTCGCGTTACGACTACGACCTGACGGCCGGAACCTTGTCGTTCTCCGACACGGCCGGCGTCAAGGTCGTCTCTGAAATCCAGATCTCGGGTTCCACCAGCGCCAAGGCTGGCAACTGGCTGTGGGCATGGGCCAATTCGAACCTGCCTGGCAATCTTCTCGGCGATGCCAAGTTGGTTCGGGCCTTCGGCGAGGAAAAGGGCATAGGTGACTTGGCACAGGCCTAGGTCGATGCGAACGGCGACCTGGAGGCTCTTGGTTGGGAACTGACCGGGGCCATGGTGCGGGTGTGCAACGCACTAGCAGCCTACCGATCACCGCGTGGCGAAGGTGGAGCGCTGTACCTGGTTTTCAAAAGCATCAGATGGGCGAACTGATCGCTATCTATTTGTTTTTACGCGTTGCGGGCGCAAAACCGCTCATACCTTTCCTGGAATTGCTCTGGCGGTTCAGCCGAGCCGAAACGAGAGAGCCCGCGCCTCTCGAGGCGCGGGCCCGGTCAACGACCCTGGGTACTGACTGGAGGCCGTCAGTACGGCGACACGCACTGCCGACGCGGGCCGTTGTTGGGCTGGAATGTGTTGTCCGAGGCGCGATACGAGCGGTAGCGGTCATAGCACCACTGCACATGCGCATCGCCGCGATGGACGCGACTGTTCTCGCTGTTGACGATAGCGCCGGTGATCAGAGCGCCGGTGGCGAAAGCAGCCAGCGGGAACCAGTAGTCGCCATGACGGCGATAGCCGTGGCGATATTCGCGATAGCCGCGATGGCCGTTCCAGTAGACGGCGCCATCACCGCGCAAGAAATCCCGGTTGAAGCTGCGGTGTCTTCTCCAATCCTGATACTGCACGGTCTGGACATCCGACATGGCCTGGGGTTGCGGCACATAGTTTGGCTGAGCGTTAACCGGCACCATCTCCGCCGCGATGAATGACGCCGAGAGCGCGGTGGCCAGCAGGCCCGATGCGATCTTGTTCATTACTCTTCTCCTCGAGGGTTGAAGGAATGTCCTGTTTGGCGAAACGGGTCGGGGTTGCAATGGTTCCCCATTTCGGCATCAGCCCATTGTTATTGTAGGGATTTCTGAAGTGATCCGGCGCCGGGCCATTGGCGCAGGCATCGTAAGCCGCTCGCAAGCACTCTCGACGTCGCTTCGAATCCGTTGAAAAAATCCGCCTTGGAAGCCCGTCTTTTTCCGGTTGACCGGTCGCGGCACTCTCCCTATGTTCCGCGCAATTTCGAGGGCGGCGTTTCGAGCCCGCGGGAGCGCGTAGCTCAGCCGGTAGAGCAACTGACTTTTAATCAGTAGGTCTCGGGTTCGAACCCCGACGCGCTCACCACAGTTTCATATGAAACTTCAAGCACTTACCGGCAGGCCTCTTGGAACAGAGGCGGAACGTGCGACTTTTTTGCGACCCCGTGCGACATTCGGAAAAAGTCGCACGGGGGTTGTCGATGCCTATGCCGCGTTCGCTGCTGCCTGCACCAGTCGTGACACTTGGCGGTTTGCCGCCTTGATTTTATCGTGCACGATGTACGCCAGGCTGACGGAAGCGTGGCGCATCAGCTCGTGTTGGTGGTCTTCCACATTCTCAGAAATGAAGATGAGGGCCGTAACCAGGCCGTCCATCTCCGCAAGGTGATGGTCGATCAGATCTGCGATCGGTCGAATGCTCTCCATAGTTGGTGATTTCCTCGGTTGCCTCTCGGCTGGTGGGGGCTGCCGGCCGCGTCAACGACTTTGCGGCAATGTCGCGGCGTGTAAACGGGAAGTGATCAACCGTGATCGACCATTAGGAAATCTATTGGGGATTGGTGTGCAGAGCGGGGACGGCGCCGTCGGCCTAAACGAAATCTCAATCCCTCATGAACTCGCTAGAAGCACTGTCAGGTAGCAGCCTATGACCGTGAAGTGATTGCGCACCCGGTTGCCACAGGCGAGGCAGCGCAGATGCCGGCCGACATGGCGCAACTGCTCGCCATCGCCCCAGCGCTTTTCGATGCGGTGCCGATCAACCGGACCAATATGCGCGCATAGCAGGCAGCGGCCGCCTACGATGTATTGCGGCGGGATATCGCGGAAGCTAATCGCGTAATAGGCTTTGCCGGGGACGGCATCAAAAAGCGGGTCCATCGTTCCGATTTCGTTCCGCTCGCCGGCGCCGTCAAGCAGTCAAGGAAAATTTTCCTAATACGGGACATAGCCGTTTTCTGCTGCTTGTGAGATAGGCCGGAGCCGCCAGACGTAGTCGTCATCCGTGCCTAGTTATCGTTGCTGGAACATCCACGTCCTGTCCTATCTGGACAACCGGTGGAGCTGGCACCCGAGGTGGAAGCTGTCGTAGCTCCATATCGCAAAGAAAAAGGAGATATTTGACCGCGTTTAAGAAGCTTGTTCGCGGGTTATCGGACTCCTGCAATGCAAATTCAACTTGCTGTCCAGTGGTCTTGTTTCTCATAGAGAATTTTACGCTAAACCGCAGGTTCTTGCACCTGTCGTGGATCGATTGGGTGGTAAACGAAAGAGGCTTTGAATCGTGCGCGAAGTCATTTCGTATGTCGCGGATTTGGTGGAATGTCTTGCGTGCACTTTGATCGATTACGCCAAGCAAATAGGCCAGATCAATTTTGGTCGAAAACGCGGCCAAGGCCCCACTTCCCTTGTATAAGCGCCCTTCCAGGTCATCATCTCTATTTGTGCGAGATTTTATGGCGGCGAGCAGCCGTTGTTCGAGATACGCCACAGCGATCAATGCCGATGCCCTATCGGTCTGAGCTTCGATCTCCTGTAGTATGGCCTTGTCGTCCTCATTCATAATAACCCAAGCCATGGCCTCATCACCCTATTTAAGTCGAGAAACGGCGCGACGACGCGCTTCGCAGCGCTCTTTCAACACCGCCGAAACCTAAACAGGAATTTAGCGGTTCGTCATGACGGTTTGTCGCGCAACTGCTTCTTGCGTGGCAGGGCCTTGGTGACGCCGACCGATGCCTGCCGGACGGTCACTGGCTGGCCGATCGACACAGTGACGGTGCCAAGGTCGTCGTCCACCCGCATGGCCTCGCGCGTGATTTCCAGATGATCGCCGGGCTTCGACTTTGGCGGCACGGCCATGGAAAAAGGGAAGTCATAGCCGGCGATCTGAACGCTGGCGCGGCCGCCGTCCAGCAGCTTCACGATGGTGATTTCAAGCGTGATCTCGTCGCCTATGTCAATGTCCTGCGCCATGGCGTGAGGATGGCGCGGCCGACAGAGTCGTCAAGTGGTGGTTTCTAGGGCATTGTGCCCTCGCGCTAAGGAACACTGGTATGCGATTTACCCTCACCTATGATGGCGAACTTGCCTCCGCTGGAAACGGTTCCAAGAAGTCAGCGCACAAATGGGAGCTTCGAACGCACTTTCATCCTCAACTCAAAGAGCTGTGGGAAACCCATCCAGCCTTAAAACGCGCCAGGCACGGGGTTGTCATTAATCCTAAGCAACCATTCATGAGTGTTGATGGCTATCACAAGGAAGAAATCCGATATCGAAAAAAGACGCCAGAGGAAGGCGAAATAGATCTCACCGATCCAATTGAGAGGTTTGGTTGCAGCTTTAGGCCATTTGTGAGAGACACATTTGCTCTTAACTGTGCGATAAATATAATCTTCTTAAGAAAAGAACCACCGGGAAAGGTGTATCAAGGTGGAGACTTGGATAACAGAATAAAGACGTTGCTAGACGCACTTTCAATGCCGCAATATAAAGAGCAAATGCAAGGTTATGTCCCGATTGAAGAGCCGATGTTTTGCCTAATGGAAGACGATTCGTTTTTGACGAAACTCTCCATTACGACCGAACGCCTGCTGACAAAGCCAGAAGCTGGGCCAAAGGAAGTCAGATTGAATATCGAAGTTGACGTGAGAGTGAGCGACGCGCGCGTTTATAACACCCCGTTCCTCAGCGACTGACTACAGCCCTATCTCCGTTTCGCCGCCGGCGTCGTACCACTCGACCATCTTCCTGATTGCCGAGTCGGCCATTTCGGGATGCACCGCCAGATAGTGTTTCAGGACACGCGTGGCGCTCGCCAGCGAATGGCCGGTGATGGCGCAGATCTCGGGGACGGTAGAGCCTGCCAGCGCCAGCCAGGTCACGGCCGTGTCGCGCAGGTCCGGTTCGAGGAAGTCGGCAAGCGACGGGCAGGGCTTGACGATCCAGTCAACGCCGTTCTCGTGGCGTATTCCCTTAACGGCATAATCGCGGACCTCGGCAAAGCGGTGACTGTAGACCTGTCCCTGATAGGTCTGCCACAGGCATTTGTTGAAGCGCTTGTCGAACCGCTCATTGAGGATGACGCGGGCAAAGCGACGCTCGATCGCGGTGCGTTCCTCTGGTGTCTGCGCGGCAAGCAGGGCCTCGGCTCGGGCCGCGCGGCGGCGCTCCTGGCTGGCGACAAGCCGGCGTTCCAGCTCGGGCGCCTCGCGCACCGCCACCACGGCGCCGGTCTTGGACTGGCGGAAGATGCGGCGGCCGTTCAGCAGGCCGCGATCCTCCAAGTCCAGCCGATCGCGCTGGCGCTGGCCGGTCCACACGCCAAGCATGGTCATGTCGCCGACCTCGAACCATTGCAGGTGATCGGCAACCGCAATCAGCGTCTCGACCTCAAGGCGGGTGCCGAAGCGGATGCGCGGCGGTGGCGTTGCCATCTGCAGATCCTGCGCCGGGTTGACGCCCAGGTTTTCGCGGAAGGTGAATTTGCCGCGCCGCTTGCCCCAGCCCAGCGCCACCGACAGCGTGGCGACGGCGCCGCGCGCGGTGGAGATCCCGCGCGCCTTCACCAGCTGCTCATAGAGGCCGTACAGGACAGGCTGAGACAGCGCGTCGACCGGCGAGGCGTAAAGCGTCGGATCGAAATCGGCGATGACACGGGCCTTCTGGTGATAGTCGCGGATGGTCTTCGGCGCATAGATGATGCCGGCCGCCACCTGCCGCTGCAGCTCGGCTTCATCCTGCGGCTGCTCGAACTTGGCCGACCTGTACCAATCCTCGAATAGCTGGCCGACGCTGTAGAACTGCACCTTTACCGTCGCCGGTGCCGGCACACCAGGCGCGGCCTTCGGCTTGGTCTTCACCAGCTGCTTGCTGAAAGCGTCCGACCAGTCGACGGCTTCGCCGCGGCTGAACCAACGGCCGTCCTCGTGGCGAAGATCCTTGCCGGTGTAGCCGGCTTCGCGCAGCGTCTTCGACGGCTGGAAGCGCGGCCGGCCGTCGCGCCATGACACATGCTTGATGTTGATCGGCATCGGGTGGCTCCGTTGATGCTTCGCGCGCGAGGGTGAATCGCGCGCGCGGCCTTGTCAAAAAAAATCGCCGGGTGCCATTCACGGCCACCCGGCAGGTTTGCCCCATACTCTCGTGTTAAAAGGGGCAGTTCTCGAAATCTGGCCCGGCGGATCGAGGTGGGGGGTGGTCCTCGTCCCGCCGGGCCGGCCGTCCGTGTCGCATGGGGGGCAAGCTCTCACGGACGGCGGTGGTATCAGTCGGCGCCGTGCTTTCGCAGGGCGTTGGTCGCGGTGTAGACGATGGCGCAGGCGGCGGCCGCGCCGCAGGTGAAGCCGGCGAGGAAGCCGGCGAGCAGGGTGTAGGCGGTGTCAATCATCATGGCGAACCTCGAAACCGGCGCGACGTGGCTGCTTGCTCTCGTGCAGCAGGCAAGCGATCTGGATGACGCCGGCGACGGCGGCGGCGAGGACAAGCAGCCCCTCGATCATGCCGATTTCCTCGAGCGGCCTTCGGCGACCGACAGCGTGTTAAGCCCGGTGCCGGTGACCTCAATGCGCGGCTTGCCGTGGACGTCGCGGCGGATGACCAGGCGCTTGGCGCCGAGGATCTGCATGGTTGCCAGCGTGACCAGCGGCGAGCCCGGCGCGCGCCAGCCGTTCTTGACGCGCGACAGGCGATATTCCTTGACCAGGCGCAGGGCGGCGAGCTGACCGCTGGTCAGGTCGCGCGGGTCCACCTGTCCCGGCGGTTGCATGAAGTTCATGTGTTCACTCCGTAGCGTTGGCGCAGGGCAGCGGCGGCGGCCGCGATGGCGTCGCCGCTCTGCCCGTTCTGGTTAGCGGGCAATGGCGCGGGCGCGATCTGCCCGGCCGAACGCAGCCACACTTCAACAGCTCGACGCGGCCAGACATCGCCGGTCGGGATCTTGCGGGGGAAGCCTTCACGCTGATGCAGCTTGAGCCAGTTGCGCTTGAGCCATGCGGCCGGGCGGCCGATCGCCTGTGCAACTTCTTCTAGCGGTGCGGTTTCGTCGGTGAGCATGTGCGACCCCGTGAGTCGCGAATCCTATCCCGCATTTATGCGGTATCGTCAATCCTGTACCGCAGAATAGTGCTTGTCGGCCCGCAGGGGTCGCGCTGGCCTGCGCCACGATTCGCATGGAACAATGCGGCATCGAGGGCGTGGCTGGGGAGTAATAATCATGTTTCTGATCGACGGACCGGCTCATCTTCTCGGTGCGCTGATCGGTCAGTTTTGGGCGGTCGGCGCGCTGCTGGTCAGCGGCTGGCTCGGCTACATTGCCTATGGCCTGGCGGGGGCGCAGGCGCGGCCGAAGATCGCGGGGGCAACTGCCGTCGCGGTGTTCATCTATGCCGGCCTGGTCACCTTTCAGGCCGAGAAGTGGACCGCGTTTGCCATGCTCGACCACTATCGCGGCGATGAAGAATAAGCGGTCCTGACTTCATGAAGTCTGTCAAATGGCGCGATGCGCGCGCTTCATGAATTCTGTCAACTGCCGGAAGGCCGCGACTTCATGAAGTCTGTCAAATGCGGGCGGTCCCGCAAGTTCATGAAGTCTGTCAAATGCTATTGCCGGGGGCGCACAAGCCCGTCGACAACGCCCTTGATGACAACGTCCTGGTCGTCGACCGGCACCGGCTTGCTAGTGGTGCCGGAATTGGTCAGCAGATAGGGCGGCTCATAGACGCGGAACACGGTTTCCGCCTTGCCGAGCTGCCATTGATAGAGCTGCGCGCAGACGATGTCCTTGGGACGCGGCTGCAGGTTCATGTCCACAATCAGGATATCGCCGGGCAAGATCCCGCTCATTTCCAGCACGCGCGAGCGCATCACCCACGGATCGCGGCCGTTGCGGCCGCGGCATAGCTCGCGCACAGCGCGGTCGAGGTTGGACCCGATCGCGTCGGCCTCCTTGTTGAACACGAACGGCGTCGCTTCCGGCTCGCCGAAGCCGCCACCGCTACGGGGCGGGAACTCCAACGGCTGCAGCCCCGCGACCTCGGCAATCTTCGCCATGGTCCGGCCGGAGAGGATGTGCGGCCATTCGGGATCGTTGAGCGGCTTCTGAATGGTGGAAGGCGCCATCTTGGCGCGGTTGGCAAGCTCATTAGCCGAAATGCCCAGGTGCGCCATCACGGCGCGAACCCAGACCAGCTGCTGTTCCTTGGGGGTCACCATGACCCGCAAGTTAGCGGCAGTGGATGCGGCACTCCTATACACAGCTACACCTTGACGTGCCGCACAAATGCGGGACAGTTCCGCACTTAAAGCACACGGGTGATTCGCAATCAATGATGAGCTTTCAGGAAATTGACCGGCGCCGCGTCGCGGCCGGCCTAACGCGCAAGGCGATCTATGAGCGGGCAGGCGTCGACGGCGAGACGTGGCGCCGCTCCGCCAGCAGCAAAACCGAACCCAACACCAAGACGCTGCGGAAGCTTTCGCAGGCGCTGGAACAGCTCGAACAGGAGAAAGCCGATGGAAGCACTGTTTAAGGGGCCGTCGCCGGCGGCTATGGCCTACATGCGCGCGGTTGCGGAAGAAACCGTCCGCGAAAAGGTGATGGTCGACACGCTCAAGGGCCTGGTAAAGACCGGCACCGTGCGCGACAAGCTGCGCGCCTCGCACTACCAGCTGTCCAGCAGCATTTCGCCGCTGGCCTTCGCCGCGCATCAGGCCGGCCGCTGATGCGCGCGCTCACCGTCTATGTCGACGTTCGCGACCTCGCCAGGCAAGGCGTGGGTGCCCGTCGCGTGGCCGGTGTGATCGACGGCGGCGAAAAGGTCGCCGTCGCCTCGATCCTCGACGGCGACAGGGTCGCCACGCCCGAGCTTGAATTTTCCTTCGCCGATGCGCTGACGCTCGCCGAAGCCTGCCTGTCCGGCGATCGCCGGGCGCTCACCACGCCGGGCCTTGCCCGATACCTATCCGCCGCCGTCGCTGTGCTGTTCCGCGTCTCGTGCGCGGCGGGGGCTTTGCAACGCCAGGGGGATTTTGATGGCGGAGACGCTGGATATCTCGACAATCGAACAGAGACGGGTCCAGATGAAGATCCCGATTGACAAGCTCTGCGCGGCCGCCGGCATCACGCCCCGCGGCTATATCCTCGCCAAGGGACGCGGAACGCCTGCCGAAGCGTCCACGATCGCCAAGCTCACGGTCGCGCTCAACCGCTTCCGCCTGTCCTTCGGCCAAGAGGCCGGGACGCTCGGGCCGCACGCCGCCTTCAAGATGTGCCTCGTCCATGCCGCGGGGCTGATCGGCGCCGACGCCAAGAAGGTGCTGGCGTCGGACCCGGCCCGCAAAGCCACGATGGACCCGGACTGGATGAAGGCGGCCGAGGCCCGGCAGCTCGCCTTCTGGATCGCAACGCAAATGCTCGGATTTCGCGGCGCCGATGTCGGCCGCGCCGCCGGCGTCACCAAGGCGGCCGTCAGCGCCGCCGTGCGCGAAGTCGAGGACGCCCGCGACAACGACAAGCAGTTGGACCGCATCTTGCGGCAGATCGAGGAGGTACTTTCGTGACCACGGGCGAAATCAGCGACACCAGCCAGACGGTCGCCGCCGGCCAGCTGCGCAGCATTGTCGAGCGGATCGAGCGCGTTCATGCCGAGCGCGACGATTTGGGTCGCGACCTGGCCGACCTCTACGCCGAGGCCAAGGGCAACGGTTTCGACACCAAGGCCATCCGCACCATCGTCAAGCTGCGCAAGATGGACACCGCCGAGCGGCAGGAAGCGGAAATCATCCTCGACCTCTACAAAGCCGCGCTGGGGATGGTGTGATGAACAGCCGCGTCGAAAGCACGGCCGTCATGGCGCGGCGCATCGAGCCGGCCGACAGTCTGGATTTCTTTCCGACGCCGCCTTGGTCAACGCGCGCGCTTTGCGTGCATGTGCTGCCGCGCTTCGAGCCGGTCGACACCAACACCGGCCTGTTTCCGCTGATGGCGGCCGACCCGGCCTGCGGCGAAGGGCATATGGCGCTGGCGCTGCGGGAGTATTTCCCGACCGTCACGGCGACCGACATTTTCGGCTACGGCTTCGGCGGGATCGCCGACTTCCTGCACCCCGACGAGCGCTTCGCACCGCGCGACTGGATCATCACCAATCCGCCGTTCAACCTCGGGCCGGAATTCGTGCTGCGCGCGCTGGCGATAGCTCGGCGCGGCGTCGCCATGCTGGTCCGCACCGCCTTTCTGGAAGGCGAGGGGCGCTATAGCGACCTCTACCGCTCAAACCCGCCGCACCTGATCGCGCAGTTCATCGAGCGCGTGCCGATGCATCGCGGCCGCTGGGTGATCGATGGCAAGAGCGCCACGGCCTATTGCTGGCTCATCTGGCACAAGGTCGCGCCGCGCACGGCCGATCCTGCCTTCATGTGGATACCGAAGTCGCGCCAGCTGCTGGCAAAGCCGGATGATTGGTTGCGCTTCGGCGGCTGCGTGGATCTCCCGAAGGAACATCGCGCGGCGCAGCTGATCGAGAAGGCGAAGGCATACCGGGAACCGGTGCTGACCTTGGCGCAGGTCCGCGCCGAGCGGCGGCCGCCGGCGGCCGCGACGCTGGCCGATATCGCCGGCGAGCTGGGGCGGCTGCTGTGAACGGCGATCTGGACATCATCAAGTCCGGCCTGATCGACCGCATAGAATCGGTCTGCGAAAAGCTGCTGCCGGACGGCAAGCCAGAAGGCGGTTTGTGGGTGGCTTGGAACCCGGTCGAGAACGACCAGGCGCCCGGCCGCCTGCCGGCGCTGAAAGTTCGCATTCGCAATGGCGACCTTGGCGCGTGGCGTTGCTACCGCTCGGGCGCCAAGGGCGATGTGCTGAAACTGGTCGAGTATATCCAGCGCACCGACATCAAGGGCGCGCTGGCGTGGGGCCGCGACTTCCTCGGCATCCGCGCCATGACGCCGGCGGAACGGCAGAGCCTGCGCAAGGCCGAGGCCGTGCGCCAGAAAGAGCGCGACGACAAGGCCGAGCGCGCCCGGCTCTACAAGCTGGAAGTCGGCGACGCGCTCTATTTCGCCAAGCCGGGCGAAAAGGAAATCGGCGGCGTCTACTGTCCGTCCGGCACGTTCGAGTTCGGCGCCGGCAGCGGCGCGGAGATCCACGCGCAACGCTATTTCGCGGCGCGCCAAGTGCCGATCGACGCGCTGGCCGGCAAATATTGCTTCCGGTTTTCGCCGGCAACCGAGTGGTGGCGCGGCGCGAAGTGGGACAACGCCGGCGGCCGCAAGTTCAAGGCCGCGCGCGGGCCGATGTTTCCGGCCGTGCATTCGGCAATGCGGCAATGGAATGGCGTAGTGACCTGCTGCCACGTCACCTTCCTCGATCCCGTGACGGCCAAGAAAGCCCCGGTCGACATCGCAAAGCTGATGCGCGGCGAAAAGAAGGGCGCCGTGATCGAGCTGGCGCGCGGCCCAAGCGGCAAAGCCTTCTGGATGACGGAAGAACCGGCGCCGCTGGTGATCGCCGAAGGCATCGAGACAGCGCTTTCCTTCGCCGTCAACATTCCCGAGGCCCGCGTGTGGGCGGCCGGCGACCTCGGCAACATCGCCTATGCGCCGGTCAACCTGCCTTGCGTCGAATGGGTGCTGTTCGCCCGCGACAACAACACCGGCAACGCCCAGGCGCAGCGCCAATTCGAAACCGCACTCGCCGGGCTGGAAAGCCACGGCAAGACAGTCGTCGTGGAAGCCAGCCACGTCGGCGACGACTTCAACGACCTGGCGAAAGGAGAAGAGTGATGAATTTCGGACAAGCCTTGGACGCGCTCAAGGAAGGCAAGCGCGTGAGCCGATCGGGCTGGAACGGCAAGGGAATGTTCCTTTTCCTCGTCGCCGGCTCCAACTTCACGGTGAACCGCGAGCCGCTGGCGTCGATCGTCGGCATGGGCGCCGAAATCACCTATCGGCCGCACATCGACATGAAGGACGCCGAAGGCAAGGTCGTGCCGTGGCTCGCCTCGCAGACCGACATGCTGGCCGACGATTGGGACGTGGTGCCGCTGGCTGTGAAGGCCGGCGCGGCGGCGGGAGTTTGATCGATGGGACGCAAGAGAGGAAGCCGCAATGCAGCTAATCAGCAGCCTGCAAACCAAACCGTTTCTGGCGCCGCAGACGAAAATCGAGCCGGTGCACAGAATGGCGTGGCTTTGGACACCTCCGCTGAAAATCAGGGCGGTGCAGGGCCTGCGGAAACGGGCGCGCCGGCAGTCGAGGGAGCTGTTGCAGGAACCGCCGGTGAACAAGATTCGGCTCAAGCTGCAGGCGCAGTTGCGGCGCCTGAAGGTCAAGAAGGCTATGAAAAGTCGTGGCAGTTCGATCTAGCCGAGCTGGCGCGCGCCGTCGCCGGCGGCGGCCGCCTGTTCGCGTGCGGCGGCCTGGCCGTCGATTTCGAGCATGTGTTTGACCGCGAGGAAGCTGGCATCATGGCCGATTTCGTGCGCGCCAATCGCGACGCGCCGCCGGCGGCGATGTTCACCCAGCTGACCATGAAGAAGCGTTATCCGCGCACCATCCCCAACGCGGCCGACGACCTGGTGCTTTCGCTGTTCCATTCGGCCTGCCTCGCCGGCATCCAGTTCGAGGAAGCGCAGGCGGCCGAGGCGGCGGCGAAGGCTTTTGCGGACACGCCGGCGGCCAGTTGGCCGGGCGAACAGGCCATGAAGCCGGCCGACGCGCCATTCTCGGCGACCGGCTTTTCACCACGCTAGGGCCGACACTCCCAAGCCCCTAGCGTTCTTGCCCGCCGGCTCCACCGCATCTAGCCGGCGGGCTTTTTCCTCTCAGCAGCACAGGCATCATGGCGAAGGCGCAGACACAGACCGGTTCCAAAGCAATCCGCGCCGCATTCGCCGACGCCAAGCGCGCCAAGGACGAGGCCGACGCGCTCAACGTGATCGACCCCGACCCAAACCTGCCGCGCAACGGCATCAATCCCGGCCAGTGGGAAGGCGCGCCGTTCGACACCATGCCGCCCGACTGCCCGGTGAAGGTGGTCGGCCGCGACGCGGAAGGCTTCGTCTATTGCATTTCCTCGACCGGCCACATGCGCAAGGTCGAGCGCTGGGACATGCCGGCGCTGACCGATCTTTTCGCGCCCCGGCTCAACACGCTGATGTGGAGCTGGCCCGGCTTCGGCAAGAAGAAGGTTTTCGACCCCGAGACGGAAACCATGGTCGAAAAGCTCGTGGTCAACCGTGTCGAGCGCGACAAGTGCATGATGGCGATCATCAACGAGGCCGCGCGCAAGCCGGATTTTGATCCGAACACCCAGCATCGCGGCCGTGGCGGCTGGCAGGACAGCCATGGGCGCTTCCTGTGGCATTCCGGCGGCTGGCTGTGGATTGTCGACGGCAAGCGGCTGGAACAGGCCCGGCCGTCGCAGCATGACGGTTTCCTCTACACAAAGCAGGCCGGCACGATCGAGCCTTGGGCCGAGCCGGTGACGGCCGTGGAAAGCCCGGCGCGCCGGATCTTGGAAGATCTCCAAACGTGGAATTGGCAGCGGCCCTATCTCGACCCGGTGTTGGTGCTTGGCTGGATCGCCACGGCGCTGATGGGCGGCGCGCTGAAAGCCCGGCCGATCATCTTTGCCACCGGCGGCGCCGGCGTCGGCAAGAGCCGCCTGCATGAAGTGGTGAAATCGGCGCTCAACGGCGCCGTCACGACGTCGGTCAACACCACGGCCGCCGGCATATACCAGCGCGCCAAGACCGATTCGCTGCCGTTCATGATTGACGAGCTGGAATCTAAGCCGGGCTCGACCAGGGCGGAAAGCGTGATCGAGCTGGCCCGCGTGGCCTATACCGGCGGCGATATCAGCCGCGGCGGCCAGGATCACGAGGCAACCACCTTCACGGCGCGCAATTCGTTCTTCTTCTCGGCGATCATTCCCCCGCCCATGGGGCCGCAGGACAAGACACGCATGGCGATGCTCAACCTTGCGCAGCTCGAAAGGCCGGGCAAAAGCGGCCGCGACATGGTGCTGAAACCCGAGACGGACGGCCGCATGATCCTGCGGCAAATCATGGATGGCTGGCGCGAGTTTCAGGACGTGCTGCTGCCCGACTATGCGACCATCCTTGGCGAGCGCGGATTGTCGGCGCGCGCGATCGACACGTTCGGCACGCTGCTGGCGGCCGCGCATCTGCTGGTGGGGCCGGCGGTGCTGGAAGATATCGGCCTGCCGGTGACGGACGCAAACCACCTTGGCGACATGATCGCGCAGGCAACGGCGATCGACCGCACCGAAAACCTCGACCATTGGCACAAGTGCATCGACACGCTTTTCCAGAGCGAAATCGACGCCTGGCGCGATGGCGTCAAGCCGACGATCGGCGGCGTGTGCGAGCAGCTGCGGCTTGGCCCGGCCGCCGGCGGCTGGGACGCCAACGGCGCGCGCCAGCGGCTCGAGCTGGTCAATCTCGGCTGCTTCGATCGCGGCAAGGTCGCCGACCTGCCGAACGCCGGCGCAATCCTCGCCGTGCCGGCCAGCGGGCCGAAGCTGCAGCGGATCTTCGCCGACACGGACTTCCACAAGGGCGGCTGGTACACGGCGCTGAAACAGGCGCCCAAGGGCATCGTGCTGCCGGCAAGGAAGGTCAAGATCAACGGCAGCACCACGCATTGCCTGCTGATCGACCTCGACGCGTTCGAACGCTTCTCGGCCGGCGGCGGGTGATTGGCCTATTTGGTGCCGCCGCCCCCGCCCAAGTACCCGCCTAGGAAGCTCAGCGCGGCCAGTATCAATGCCCCGAGCGCCTTCTCCATGTCGCCCACGTTGAAGCCGTTCGAAGTCGGAAGGAACGGAGCCAGCATCATCCCGGCCAGCCCCAGCAGAATCAACGCGCCGGCGATGTTGACTGGCGCGTGCTCTCGGGACCCGAAAAACTTTCCGAATAGCCCCAGCTCTTGCGATTTCATTCTGAGGTTGCCTTCGGTCACCTGAGGGTGGCTTATCTCTTTTTCCGTAGGCGTTGTTACGATGTCGCGGCCAACAACATCGCCCTTGTCGGCAGGCGTCATGGATTGCCCCCGTCCAACAATGAATAGTGCAAAATTCTCGTGCCAGCGTCACCGGAGCCGATGAAATAGCAAGCTAGATGAAGAAGAATTTTGTGTCCGTCACTGTTGGTCGCAATGTGAAGCGGAGAGGACGTGGCGATTCCGATCGGGTTGTTGAAGTTTGTGACAATCCCCCGAAGGTGATTAGGACCAATCACTTCGACGTTTACGGCTGGAGGCTTCAGCTGATTGTCTTCAAAGACCAGCTCAACCGAATATCCGCTGGTTGGCGCAAACGGAAATATCTTAACGGGTTCGAATCCAGCAGAAACGACCGTTCCGCTCGCGAGGACCAGTCTATTTCCGGCGTAAATCAGTGGTGTCAAAGCCATGTCGCCATTTAAAGCGGTATTTTGATTTTGGCTAGGTAGCCCTGCGCGCGACTAGCGCGCCCTGCAGCCCGCCACGGCCGCCTGAGAGGCTCTGAGCGCGCCCAGCACCTTCCTGTCGCCTGGCGCCGCCCTGGTGCGCGGCGCTGCTGCCACGCGTCGCGCCTGAAACAACCAGCAGCCCGGCAGGGCTGCGCCGCTTTCTACTCCATCGCCCGAGGGTGAATTTGATCCGCGCCCGCGCCCATTTCGCCGGGTCATTTCGTGACAATTTGTCATCGTTTCCCGCGCCCCATTTGACGCCCTGCGCCCCCGCCCACCTGATCGCAAGTTGTGATCCGCCGCGCCAATCCATGGCTTGCAGTTGACGCTAGGCGATTTGGGCGAGGCTGATTGCGCGTCCGGCGGGAGCGGGACCGGTAACCGGGTTACCAGTGAGTTACCCGAGCGGGAACCAGAAAAATCCAAGGAAATCAACGACATGACTGCTTCAGTTACCGGTTCCCGACGAAATGCCACCTCGCATCACGCGCGCGCGCATACGTGTGGGGTGAGGTAACCACGTAACCGGTAACCGCAGGGGTATATCCATTTGAAATATCTATCGAAAAGCCGGTTCCCGAACGGTTACCCGCGACCTCGGCCGGGAACCGGAATAAAAAATTGGCAATGGAGCGCTTTCGATGTCGACCAAGGCTGACGAGGGGCAGCGAGACGCCCACACACCGCGTCCTGGCGCCGCTGACGCGCCGCCGGCCGAGCTGCCTGGCGCCGATCCGCTCGACCTCTTGTCCGGCTTGCCCGATGGCGAGGGAACCGACGCGCTGGCGCTGGCGGCGGAAATGGTTGCTGCGCCAGCGCGGGCGCGGGGGAGGCCGGCAGGATCTCCGAACCGCAAGAACGGTGACCTGATCCGCTACCTGCAGGCGCGCGGCCATCGTGACCCGATGGTGACGCTATCCATGATTCAGTCGGCCGACTTCGGCGAGCTGTGCAAGGCAGTCGGTGCCGAGACGGCAAAGCACAAGATCGCCGTGCTTGGCATCATTCGCGGCGCGGCGGCCGACCTCATGCCGTATCACCATGCGAGGAAGCCGCAGCAGATCGAGCTGCCGGTTGGCGACAAGCGGCCGTTGATGGTGATCGGCGAAATGAACGTGACGCAGATCAATGGCGACGGCTTCATGTCGGCCGGCATCATGCCCGAGGCCGAAAAACCCAATGAAATCAACGGCACCGCCGTGCGACAACCGGCCGACATGTCGCACGAGAATGCTAACCCATTGAATAGCCAAGACAATTCAGGGACGAGCGACTGATTGCAAATCAGTTGCGCGATTGAAAACAGGAATCGTCGGGGCAGTTCTCGCGCACGTGCGCGTGAGCGGCGCGGCGCCTGGTGCCTGCCGCTCGACCCCGCCCCCCTGCCTTTGCCGGCCCGAGGCGGCCGCGTCGAATTTCGAAAACGCGGGGGGCCCACCACTGCCCACGGGCCTTACGGCTCACACACACCGCTGTTTCCAGCGGTTTGCAGTGGACTCGCCGGCGCCGGAAATAAATTCGCCACGTGGAGTCGGGACGCGGGCGCGCGGGGCGCGACAATTCGAGGGCCGAGGGTCATGGGTTTAGGGTTCGATCTGATCAAGCACTACCGTCCAGCCGGGCCAGTTGCGGCGGCCTACATCATGAGCCAAGGCCCCATCGACCTGATCAGAGGGCCGTGGGGTAGCGGCAAGACCGTCGCCAGCATCTTCAAGATCGCCCGGCATTCGGCCGTCGACTTCCCGATTTGCCGTGATGGCGTCGTGCACGTGCGCGCGGCGGCGATCCGCGACACGTACCGGGAAATGGCGAAGACCGCGCTGGCATCGTGGTTGGAAGCGTTCCCGAAGGGCGGGCCTTACACCGCGTCCGAAGCCGGGGCGTTTTCAGGCGGCCAGGACAGGCCGGTCAAGCACGTGCTCGAATGGGACACGCTGCGCCAGTGGTATCGAGCCAAGGGCGTATGGGAACCGAGGGTGACCAAGATCCGCCTCGAAATGGAGTTCGGCGCGATCGGCGAGCAGAACCTCGACAGCTTCTTCAAGGGCTATGAAATCTCGCTCGGGTGGCTCAACGAATGCGACCTGATCCACAAGGATGCACCCGGCCGGCTCTACGGCCGAACCGGCCGCTATCCGCCGGAAAGCGAGGTGATGGAATGGGAGGGTGAGCGGCTGGGCTATGTCGCCGATCCCGACACCGGCCGCGAAAGCCTCAAGGTGCCGCGCATCGTCTGCGGCGACTTCAACCCGCCCGACGAAACCAACTGGACCTATGAACGCGAGATCGAGGCGCCGGAAAAATGGCCGGGCTACAACTTCTTTGCCCAGCCGTCCGGCCTGTCACCGCAGGCTGAAAACCGCATCGGCAAGGCGCGCCATAAGTACGAGGAAGAGGAACGCCAGTTCGGCGGCCCCGACGCGCACGAGGCGCGGCGCAACGTGCATGGCATGTACGCGCCGAAGGCGACCGGCACCGTGATTTTCAAGCGGTTTAACCTCTTGCGCCACCGCGCGGATTCGCCGCTGAAGATCGTCAAGGAACTGCCGTTCACGCTCGGGATGGACGCCGGCGGCCGTCCAGCCGCGGTTATCTGCCAGCGGATGCCGAACGGCCAAAAGCGCATCCTGCGCGAGGTGGTTTCGCGGCCGGATACGGTCACCGGGCCGGCTCGCTTCGCCGAGAACATCGCCGAAGTGCTTATGCGCGATTTTTCCGGCATGAGGTGTGCGGGCGCATGGGCCGACCCTTCGGCCTGGTATGGCGCCGACAAGACGCGCGGCGAGCTGGCGTGGGTGGAGACAGTGCAGCTGGCGCTGTCCATTCCGATCATGCCGACCGCCACCAACGACCTCGGCTCCCGGTTCGAGGCCGTGGACTGGTACTTCGGCGATATCGACGCCAACACGCCGCGCCTGCTGATTGACCCGAGCTGCAAGTATCTGATCCGGGCCTATGTGTCGCAGTATCAGCTGACCAAGCACAGCAGCGAGGCCAAGACCGACAGCCTCGAAATCGAGAAGAACGAATATTCGCACGTGGCTGAGGCCGACCAGTATGAGGCTTACGGCTATCGCGGGCCGACCAACGTCAAGAAGGAAGCCGCGCAGATCGGCCGGCCAGGCAACGTGGTGCCGATCCGCTCCATCACCGTGAAGTCAGATTTCAGCGTGTTCTGATGTGGCGCATCGTCTCGCCGGCGCCGAAGACTGCCGCGCTCGACCTCGCGGGCGCAGGTGCGCGCGTGAGGCGCATCGTGCTGCAGCAGGTTCGAGACTTCGAAACCGTCGCCATCTATCGCGGCGATGATTGCATGGCCGTCGCCTACTTCTGCCGGCATGGCTGGCGCCGGACGGAAATGGCCTTGTCGATCGCGCCGGCCGGCGCCCGGCACATGCGCCGGCTGGTTCGGATCGCGCAATTGACGCTTTTTGCCATGGCCGAAACTCGCCTCATCGTCGCTCGCATCGGCCGCAGCAACCACGCCGGCCAGCGCATGGCGATGCTCGTTGGCTTCCATGCGCACGGCAACTTCGACCCCGGCGTGTGGATCTTGAGGAAAGGCAAGCATGAGCTCGATCCTAGATCCCGGCAAAGACGCACGCAAAGCGGCCGAGCAGCAGAAACAGGCGCAGGCCGTGGCGAATGATCGCCAGCTGGCCGAGCTGCGCGCGCAGGACGCAAACAGCGACGCGACCAGGCGCAACCCGCGCGGCCGCCGCCTGTTCGTGGCCGATCCTTCCTCCAAGGCAGACCTCAGCTAAATGGCCGCTCCCGCCGCCGCGAACGACGTGCTGCCAGACATCGCCAAGCAGCGCCAGCGCTCCAAGACGGTGTGGAACAACCGCGCCGGCTGGGATTCGCTTTACTGCGAGGCCTATGACTATGTGCTGCCGAACCGGCGGCCGGGCGGGCTGGGCAAGACCAAGCGGCCGACGCAGGTCATCTTCGACATGACCGGGCCGAACTCGGCCATGCATTGCGCCGGCGAGATCCAGCGGCAGATGTTCCCGGCGTCGACGCCGTTCATCACCGAAACCGGCCCGCTGGTCGCGCAGCAGCTCAAGGCGGCCGAGAAGATTGCTTGGGACAAAAAGCTGCAGGGCGTGGCGAATTTCGTCTACCCGTTCATGAAAACGGGCGATTACGACGACGCCATGCACGAGGCCTGCACTGACCTGACGGTCGGGACAGGCGCAATCCTGCCGTTGCGCGGGCCGAACATCAATGAGCCGGTGCGCTTCATCTGCGTTCCGCAGGGCGATATCGCGGTGGCGCAGGACGCCTATGGCCGCGTCAATTTCGTGTCGTGGAAGCGTACCGACCTCGGCCGCGAGGCCATCATTGAGGCTTGGCCGAAGGGCAACTTCACTGACGGTTTCAAGGAAGCCGCGAAGACCAAGCCTTACGACGAAACCACGATCTATCAGGATTTTTTCCGGCTTCCTGACGGTCGCTGGGTGTTCTGCGTCTATCACGAGACCGAAGGCGACTTCATCGCCAGCGAAATGTACATGACGCAGCCGATCGCCGTCATGCGCTTCTATCGCTGGCCGGGCGAGGCCTATGGGCGCGGCCCGGTGCTGTTCGCGCTGCCGACCATCAAGACCGTGAACAAGGCGCAGGAACTGACGCTGAAAGCGGCGGCAATCCAGCTGCTCGGCATCTGGGGTTTCCGGGCTGGCGGCACGTTCAATCCCGACACGGTGCGGCTCGGGCCGGGCGAGTTCTGGCCCATGCAATCGACCGGCGGGGTGCTTGGGCC
This sequence comes from Mesorhizobium sp. WSM4976, assembly GCF_029625685.1. Classification (NCBI taxonomy): domain Bacteria; kingdom Pseudomonadati; phylum Pseudomonadota; class Alphaproteobacteria; order Hyphomicrobiales; family Phyllobacteriaceae; genus Mesorhizobium; species Mesorhizobium sp. WSM4976. The sequence goes on along the minus strand of NZ_JARTVT010000010.1, from coordinate 20,796 downwards.
GGACGTTCAGCGCCTCGATCCCGCCGGCGGCCGGATCGACGTCGCCAAAATGATCATCGGCGACGGCCAGCGCCAGATCCGAGAGGCCTTGCTTGACACCCGCCTGTTCGATGATGGCGGCACGCCGCCGTCAGCATCGGAGGTCGCGCTTATCCAGGCGCAGAACGCCAAGGTTCACATCGGCGCCTATGGCCGGCTCAACACCGAAGGCACCGGCGTGATCGTGCCGCGCGTGATGGAGATCCTCAACGAATGGCAGATCCTGCCGCAGTTGATGAGCTTCAATCAGCTGCTCGTTTCCATGTACATCAATTCGCCGATGGCGGCGGCCTTGAAGGCCGACCAGCTGCAGGCGTCGATCAATTATTATCGCCTGGTCGCCGAGACGGTCGGGCCGCAGCGGGTCAACGAGTATATCTCGATCGACCGCTACCTTGATCGCACCCGGCAGGGGCTGCTTGTCCCGCCGGACATTAGCACCACGGAAGACGAACAGAAAGCCGCGCAGGCCGACAACGCCAAGCAGCAGGCGCTTGCCGTCGCAGCGCAGGCGGCTGTCAAGGCCGCGCCTAACCTTGTCGACGCAGCCGCCCAACCCGACGCACAGGCAGCATGAGCAACGGACCATTCCCATTTGCCCGCCAGATGATGGCGGTTGAGGAACTGCTTGGCGCCGTGCCGACCATGGAGGGACTTACCCAGTCCTTCTTCCCGGCCAAGGTCGGGGATAATTTCGATCCCGGCGATGATTTGAAGCTTTTGCTTTTCCACTTCAACAACACCGCCGATGGCCGCCGGATCATCGAATGGCTGGCCGACCTCACGGTGCGCGCGCCGTTCCCGCATGTCGGCTCGATGAAGGAAAGCGCGGCGCTGGCCGCCGCCAAGCACGAGGCAAGAACAGCCGTCGGTTACGCCATGCTGCGGGCGATCGCCGAGGGCGAAAAAATCTGGACGCAGCGAAGGAGCCAAAAATATGCGAAAGATTCTTGATCGATATCTGCCTGTCCGCAACGCGGAGGGCGGCGCCGGCGGCGGTGGCGGGGGCGGTGCCGCCGGTGGAGAAACCGCCGGCGGTGCCGGTGGAGCGGCGGCGGACGCGCAGGGTGGCTCCAACGACGCGGCCGCCGCCGCAGCAGCTGCTGCGGGAGCCAACCAGCCATATCGGCCGCAAGGCTTGCCGGACACCATGTTCGGCAAGGACGATCGCGAGACGATCGACAAGATGCACAATGCGCTGAACGGCTACCGCCAGCGCGATTCTGCCGTGCCAAACGACGCCGCCGCCTACAACGCCTTCGAAATCGACAAGGCGCCCGAGACAATCCGGCCGCACCTGCAGGCGCTTGCGCAAGATCCGCTGTTCGGCGCCGTCGCCAAGGTGGCGATGGAGGAAAAAATCCCGGTCGCCACCATGCACAAGCTCACCACGGCGCTCTATGCCCAGGCGGCCGAGGCCGGCATTCTGGAAGCGCTGGTCGATCCTGCCGCCGAGCGCACCGCATTGTTGCCGGACGCGGCCAAGAGCCTGCCGAAAGCGCAGCAGGACGCGGCAATCAACGCGCGCCTGCAGGCCAACGAAGATTTCGTCAAGCTGATGGTGCAGAACGGCCTGCCAAAAGAAGTGGCCGATCATGGCCTGTTGATGCTGATGGACACCGCCAAGGGCAATCAGCTGCTCGAATTCTTTGCATCGAAGGTGACCGGGGGCGACAGGGCGCAGCCGTTCGCCGGCGGCGGCGCCAATGCCGGCGGCCAGAACGAACGCGAGCAGCTGCGCGCCGAGCTGGCGAAGCCGGAAATGAACCCGCAGCATCCGAAGTTCAACAAGGCCGCCTTTGAAGCGCTCGACCAGCGCTATCAGCGCCTGATCCCCAGCGTCTAACACGCATCGCATTTGACGCGGCGCCGGTCGGGGCATCCTCGACCGGCGCAACCAAGGGAGCGACCCGGCGACGGCGGGCTATCCTTCACCGGACCCCGAAACACCCGGCTCTATCGGCCCCAAGGCTGCTTGAAACAGCAACCTCAACAGGGGCTTTCCCATGTCTCAGAATATCGCTGCTTGGTTCACCGAGAAGATCAAAGACCAGGTCATCGTCTCGTATCAGTCTCATGGTGGCATGCTCGACAACACCATGATGAATGGTGACGTTGTCGCCAACACCGTCAAGTTTCCGATCATCGGCCGGACGGAAGTCTACAAGCTCACGGGCGCGATCGAGCGCGTTCCCGCCAACGGTCCGTCGCTCACCACTGTGCAGATGCAGTTCGAGGATTTCGAAGCCTCGGATTTCTGGCGCACGCAGGACGCGTACAAGGCCGGCCCGAACGAGCAGAACGCGCTGGCGCAGATCATCACCAAGGCGATCCGCCGCAAGCGCGACACCATCAAGCTCGATGCGCTTGCAGCGTTCTCGGTTCTTGGTGGTTCCGGCGTGACCACGATCGGCACCGGCGCCGAAGTGCCGGACCTGCTGCAGTTCGAGCAGGGCGCGGCGGAAATCGCGGGCGTCGGCTGCGATGACGACATCTATTGCGGCCTGCCGGCCAAATGGATGTCGCAGCTGAAATTCTACAAGGAGTTCGCTGACGCCGATTGGGTTGGTGCCGATGACACGCCCTTCTCGAAGAAGCAGCGCCAGAAGATGCGCACCATTGGACAGGTCACCTATATCGAGCTGCCCGATGAATACTTCGTCGGCCCCGATGGCAATTCGCTTTACACCTACATGTGGGCGAAGGAAGCCATGGGCGCCGAAATGCCGTGGAATCAGGAAGCGCCGAGCATCACCCCGCAGCCGCTTCTGCAGGGCACGCCGTATCTGGTCAAGGCCGGCCTCGGCGGCGCGGCGATCGGCATCCAGGGCGCCGGCGTCAAGCGTTTCTGGCTGAAGAAGATCACCAACCTGATCCGGCCGCCGGTCCCGACCCAGACTGTGCCGTAAGCGGCGCTCGCCACGAGGGGCGGCGATAAGCGCCGCCCCGCTTCACTCTCTTCACTCGGAGAAATCTCAATGTTCGAACCTCGTTCGCTCTCCCTCTACAACTCGGTGCCGTACGGCGCCGGCGGCAAGCGCGTGGACTTCTTCAACTATGCCACGCCCGATGCCGTCGCGACCGTCACCACGGCCGGCTACTTCAACAACGCTCGCTCCAAGCTGCTGGTCAACAGCGTGATCGAGGCCGTCTGCGTTGCTGATGGCGTTGGCGACCGCGTGTCGCTGATCGTCACGGCCTCGCCGCCCACCGGCAATGTCACCGTCGCCGTCAACACCGACGCAGCGGGCGCCTAATCGCCAGCTGGCAATAGAGGGACATCATGGCCGAGGCGGAAATCACCAAAGCTATGATCGTGAATTGGGCGCTGGTCGAACTCGGACTGGCGCCTAATTTTTCGATCGATGACGACACCCCGCTTGGCGCGCGGGTGGAGATCTTCTGGCCGCGCACGATGGCGCGCGCTTTCGGCCTGCATGACTGGATCTTCTGCCGGCAGACTTTCCTGCTGACCCGCCAGCAGGCGACGCCTATCAACGGCTGGACCTATGGCTTTGACCTTCCCGGCGGGATCATCGGGCCGCCGCTGAAACTCACCTCTGATCCCCGCTGCGAAGTTCCGCTGCGCGACTTCGCCATTGAGGGCAAGACGGTTTTCACCAATGAGCAAGCGGCCTATGCGCGCTGCAAGGTCTATCTCGAGCCGACTGACTGGCCGCCGCAGTTCACCGACGCTTTCGCGGTGCTGCTGGCCGCCTATCTGGCGGTGCCGCTGACGCAGGACACGGAGCTTGCCGCAAACAAGGAAGCCGCCGCGATCGGCACGCCATCGCAGGGCGGCGCCGGCGGCATGTTCGGCCGCCTGATTGCGCAGGATCGCGCCGCCTCTCCGGTGGCCTCGCCGGCCGTGTCCGACGCGCTTTCCGGTGGCCGCTTCACCACTGACTGGCACGGGCGGTATTAGAATGGTCGCGCGTCCCGCCGCTCCCATGCGCTCCTGCAATGCCGGCGAGTTCACGCCGGAAGCGAAAGGGCGCGTCGACATCAAGCAGTATTATTCGGCCGGGCTCGCCTTCAAAGGGGTAGAGCCGGTGCCGCAGTCGGGCTTCCGCCGCATGGGCGGGTCGCGCCGCGTCGGCGAGTGGCGCCGGCCGCTGGCCGATCGGGCCATCACCGCGCCGGCGCCCGCGGCTGGCCCGTTCGTCGGAACGCAAACGATCTGGACCGGAACCGTTGCGGGTACGGTCGCGGCCGTGCTCGCGTCCGGCCTCGCGATCGACGCCGGCACGGCCAGCTTCACCATCAAGGCGCTTGTCGCCGGCGTCTGGACAACGATCGGCGGCCCGTTCGCGGTGAAAGCCGGCACGCCGGCGACGCGGCTTGCGGCCTTCGCGCCCGGTCAGCAGAAGGCGGCGACCAGCCTGCGCATCGACGCGACGTTTTCGATTGCCGCCAACGTGACCGGCCTTGCCGTTAGCGCCTTTTTCGAGAACGGCACGCCCGAGCGGCCGCGCTATGTCGAACTGACGACGGACCAGGGCGATAGCCTTTCCTGCTTCGTCACGGCCGGCATTGCCGACTTCTTCACGGCGGAAGGCTTCAAGGGTTCCGCGCGCCTGGCGACGGTCACCGCCGCCATGCTGCCAGATCTTGGCTTCTACAGCGAGGCCTCGACGATCGGCATCTTTCACGACCAGCTCGAAACCGTGCGCCTGTTCCTGATGACGCCCGGCCAGCTGCATGACTGGCGGCAGGATCTATGGCCTTACGATCCGGTGCCTTCGGCCGACCTCGGCGGCGACTATCCCAAGACTGATGACAAATGGGATCTGTCGTTGCGCTGGGAAGACTCGGTTGAATACGTGGCGGTGAGCATCACCGTTGATGGCGAAACCACGCCGGCGATTTTCGTTCCGCGCACGGGCGACGGTGCGCCGGCCGAAATCAATCCCGATACGCCGGACTGGCCGCTGTTCGCGACGCAACTGCAGACGGCGTTGCGGGCGCTGCCAACGATGTCGCCCGGTGTGACGGTTGTCGCCGGCAACGGCTTCGGCGGCTTCAAGAACTTTACCATCACCTTCGGGGGTGACCTTTCCGGCGAGGAATATCAGGTTTCGGCCATCGTGCCGAACACGGCCAAGGCCTCTGTGCTGCCCTACCATACCCAGATCGGCAAGACCGAGAATGAGCCCGTGTTTTCGGCCGCGCGCGGCTGGCCGGGCGGCGCGATCTTGGTGCAAGACCGCATGGATTATTACCGGCTCCCGGCCGTGACGGGCGCCAAGGCCATGAGCCGGGTTGGCGAGTATTTCGACCTCAACATTGAGGGCACGACCGACGCGGCCGCGCGCCTCGACAAGCTGCGCTCGCAGACCTCGGAAACAATCCTGCATGTCAAGGAAGCAAACTATATGTTTGTCTTCACTGATATTGCTCTCTACTTCGTGCCGAACCGGACGATCGAGCGCAACACGCCGCTCAATTTCGTGCCGGCCAGCGAGATCGGCGCGCAGCCGAATTGCAGGCCCTTCACGCTGGAAGGCGAGGTCTACTATGTGGCGATCAATCCGGAAGGGTTGGCCTTCGCAGTGAACGGCGGCAAGCAGGTGCTGCGCGTCTCGGAAACGGTCACGTCGAGCACGACCAATTTCAACGCCGACCCTGTGTCGCTGCTTGCCTCGCACCTGGCCGACAACATCATCCGCAGCGCCAATCAGAAGCCTGCGACCGACCTCGACGCGTCGAAAGGCTGGCTGATGCGCACTGACGGCCGGCTGATCGCCTGCCAGATGATCCGCAATCAGGACATCAACGGCTATTGCGAATGGCTTTCGGCCGCCGGCGGCCTCGTGCGCGAAATCGGCATCGACGGCAAGAACCGTCTTTGGCTGGCCGTCGAGCGCGCCGGCCACACGTCTTTCGAGCGTTATGACACGTCCATCTACCTGCAGGACGCCGTTGACGCCGTGCCCGACCTCGGCGGCGTCATTACTGGCCTGCCTTACGAGGACGGCGCCGAGCTATGGGCAAAGGCTGATGGCTACGTGCTTGGGCCGTTCGTCTGCGTTGGCGGATCGATTTCGCTTGGCGACGCCTACGCCGCCGCGCTCGTGGGGCGCTGGATCGCGCCGCGCTTCGAAACCATGCCGCAGGTGCTGGTCACCGGCGGCGATGAAGTGATCCGCCGGCCGGGCCGCATCCATACGCTCTATGTCGACATAGCTGATAGCGACAGCATCGCCGTGGGGGCTAACGGCCAAGATCCGGTGGAAATCGAGCTGCACGAAACCAGCGACCCGGTGGACGCGCCGATGCCGCTCAAAACCAAGATGCTGACGATCGGCGGCGATGTGCTGGTCGGCATGGTGACCGATACCACCGCCGTCATCACGCAGAAGCGGCCAGGTGAACTGCGAGTGCGGCAAATCGCAATGGGGACGAAACTCTGATGCAAGTCCTGCTTTCTCCGATCCTTTCGCTGTTCGGTGGCGGCGCGGCCGCCGGCGGGGCGGCTGCTGCCGGCGCCGGCGCGGGCGCTGCGGCCGCCGGCTCGGGCATTTCGCTGGCGTCCATCCTGCAGGGAACCGCGACCGTCCTTGGCGTCGTGTCGGCGATCGGCGCTGGCAATGCCGAGGCCGCGCAAAACGAGCTCGCCGCAAGCGATGCCGAGGGCGAGCAGCAGGTTGAGACGCTGCAGGGCATCAATCGGCGCGCGTCGATCCGCAAGCAGATGGCCGATGCGCTTGGCGCGCAGGACGTGGCCTATGCGGCTTCCGGCGTCGATCTCTCCTTCGGCACCGCGAAGGCGGCGCGCACCGATGCCTACCGTGAAGCCGATCTGGCGCTGACTTCCGATTCGAGCACCGAATTGACGCGCGTTTCGCGATTGGCCGAACGCGCCCGCAACTATCGCGCCATGGCCAAGGCCGCGCGCACCGGCGGCATCATCAACGCGCTTTCCGGCGCGACCGACAATCTGCTTTCGTTGGGGAGGCGTTACTAAATGACGACAAGGCCGCTTGAACCGGTCAGCTACCGGCCTTTTCGCACCCAGCCGTTGCTTGCCGATGGCCTTTTGCCCGTCGCGCGACCGGGCGGCGAGCTGCTGCAGCGCGCCAGCGAGGGCCTGTTCCGGCTTGCCGCCCAGGCGGGCCAGATCGCCGACGACCAGGCCCAGCGCGCCGGCGCGATGGCCGGTCAGCAGGCCGCCTTGGCCGGGCGGCCGGATGCCGCCTATTCCGGGCTTGATGAAGTGCCGGTCGGGGAAACCGGCGCCAGCGCCCCCGTTTCGCGCAGTGAGCTTGCCGCGCGCGGCAAGGCCTACCTGATGCAGAAATATGGCGTCTCGAATGAGTTCGCCTCGGGCCTGCTCGGACAGTTCGCCGGCGAGAGCAATTTCAACGTCAACGCGATCAACCGCAATGACGGCGCCGACGGTTCTCATTCGATCGGCATTGGACAGTGGAACGGCCGTCGCGGCCGCGCCCTGAAAGCCTTTGCCGCCTCGCAGGGCAAGCCGGTCAATGACTTCGAAACCCAGCTTGATTTCGCCATGCACGAGCTGCGGACAACGGAAGCCGGCGTCGGCCGCCGGCTGGCCGCCGCGCGCACCGTCGAGGAAGCGACGGCCGCCGCCGTGGGGTTCGAGCGGCCGCGCGGCTGGACGCCGGACAATCCCACCGGTGCGCTTGGCTGGAAACATCGTCTGGCCGCCGCGCAGTCGATCTACGGCATCCAGACCGCCGGCGGCGGCGACGCCACCGCATCGATCGCGCCGGCGCCGGCCGGGCCGGTGAAAGGCTTGGTCGAACCGGGCAACATCGATCTGGCAAAGCGGCCGGTCGTGAAAAACGCCGATGGCACGGTCAGCACCGTGCGTTCCATGTCGTTCGAGCAGGACGGCAAGGAAATCCTCATTCCGACCGTTTCGGATGACGGCAAGATCCTGTCGGACAAGGAAGCGATCGCAGCCTACCGCAAGACCGGCAAGCACCTTGGCGTGTTCGACAACGCCGACGACGCCACGGCCTATGCGAAGTCGCTGCACGAGAGCCAGGCGCAATTCTACGGCGCCGGCGCCGGGCCGAAGCTGGAAACCAAGGGCGGGACGTTCCGGCCGAGCGGCCGCGACACGATCTACGGTCGCGCCTTCGACGAGGCGGGCACCAAGACCTATCTGCAGCTGGTCGATTCGGAAATGCGGTCGACAACGCAGCAGCTTTACCAGAAGTACCGGGACGATCCGGCGACACTGGAGAAGGCGTTCGGCGACCTCAAGGGCCAGCTGGCGAAGGATCACATTTTCCCGGAAATCGCGGCCGATTACGACGTGGGCTTTGATCGGCTGGCAACGTCCTACATGGGGCAGGCGCGCGAAAACCTTGCCCGCAAGGTCGAGCTGCAGCAGCGCGCCGAATTTGTCGACCGCACCAACCAGCTCGAAACCGACCAGCAAAAGCAGCTGGCCGACTTCGACCCGAAGAACCCGGACGCTGGCGACGCTATCGCCAGCGCGCAGGAGGCGATCGACCAGCACTACGACCAGGCTGTGCGCAACGGCATCATGGACCCCGACGACGCGGCAAAAGCGAAAATCACCAGCCGCCGCAACACCGCGCTCGCCTATTACGGCAAGCAGGCCGACGCGCTGGACGCCGCCGGTGTCAAGTCGATGCGCGAGGAAATGGCGCGCAACATGGCCGATGGCGGCATTGCCGGGCTGGACGGCGAGGGTTGGTCGACGCTGGACGCGCACCTGCAGAAGCTCGAACGCAGCAAGCGGGCGCTCGCCGATCGCCAGACCAAGGATTTTCGCGAGCGCGGCGACAAGATGGCGCTGCGTCTGCTCGCTGGCGTCGACGTCAATCCGGGCGACCTCTCCACCTTCATGCTCGATTCGGGCTCTGTACCCGGCGGCAAGGAAGTGATGCAGGAGACGCTGGCGAAGATCTCCGCCGGCCGCGCCATCAACGATTTCAGCCTGCCGCAGGCCGAGAAGCACGTTGAGGGCCTGCGCAAGCAGTATGGCAAGGATGCGACGGACGCGCAGCTGCGCACGCTCGCCTTCGCCGAAAAGATGGTTGCCGACAAGCGCAAGGAAATCACGGCCGACAGCGTGAGCTACGCCGAAAAGCAGGGCATCGTGCCGGAAACGCCGATGCTGACCGAGGCCGGCAGCGCCGAGGATCTGAGCCAGATCATGCTTGCCCGCGCGAAGTCCGCCGAGAAGGCATCGCAGGAACTTGGTGTTCCCGTTCGCTACCTCAAGGCCGGCGAGGCCGTGGCGATCGGCAAGATGGTGCGAGCGGACCCGGCCAACGGTGCAGCCGTCGCCGGCGCGATCGTCGCCGGCGCCGGCAATGCCGCGCCGCAGGTGCTGGCCGAGTTCGGCAAGGATGCGCCGATGATCGCTGAGAGCGGCGCAATCGTTGCCTTCGGCGGCTCGCAGCGCGCGGCCGAGGACGTGATTGAAGGCTACGCCAAGCCGGACGGCAAGGCATTGAAGGGCCTCAAGCCCGATGCAGCGGCCGAGAATTTCGCGACTGTCGCCGGCGACGCGCTGCAGCTCGCCCGCGACGATCGCGGCCGCATTGAGCGCGCGGCCGCCTCGATCGCGCGCAAGCGGATTTCGGAGGAAGGGCTTGACCCGACTTCCGACGAGGCGAAGGCCGTCCACAGCCAGGCGGTGCAGGAAGCCGCCGGCGCCGTCTACGATCGAGGCGTTCAGTTCGGCGGCTTTGTCGAAGTCAATGCCGGTTTAGTGTCCGCCGGCAAAAAGGTGCTGATCCCGTCCGAAATTCGCGCCGATCGCTTCGAAGATCTGCTGCACGCGGTCACCGACGAGGATCTGAAAAGCTTGAAGCACATGCCCAAGGCCGGCATCGGCTTCTATGGCGCGGCGCGCGGTGGCGATCCGCGCCGGGCTCTGTCCGGCGCCGCGACCATTCGCAACGCCACGCCGGTGGCTGTTGACGGCGGCTTCGCCTTCGCCGCCGGCGACCCGAGCAGCGCGGATCCGCAGTGGATCATGGCCGACGATGGCCGGCCGTTCGTCCTCGACCTCGTGAGCCTCCGTAAGAGGCTCGAACCGCGTGTTCCGGGAGCCTTTCGCTGATGTTTCTCTACGGGACGAAATTCGGGGACAACCCGACCTATGCGCCGGACTATGCCGGCACGATCGCGCACGAAAACGAGCAGCGCGCGGCGGCCGAGGCGCTTTGGAACACGACCAAGGATCTGGCCGACTATCGGGACAACTCGAATGCGGAATGGGCCGCCAAGGAAGAAGCCTACACGCGCCGCAACAAGGCGATCTTTGACGCGACCGGGGTCCAGCTCGACAATCCGATGAAGTTCGATGTCTTCCGGTTGAAGCTGGAACCGGGCGCCGCCGGCCTGCCCGAGCCATCGGCCCCGGACGATATCGCCGCGCAAGAAAAGGCATGGCAGCAGAAGGCGGCCGAGCTGGCGCGCGAAAAGCCGCAGTTCGCCGGCGTAATCGCGGCCGATCGACCGGTGATCGAGGACGCCTATGCGATCACGAAACAGGCCGAGCAGAATGCAGCCGCGGCCGAGGCGCAGGCGACGGCCGCCGGCCTTGGCCCTGTCCGCAGGATCGGCAACACGCTTGGGGGCGGCCTTGCCGGCTCGCTGCGCGATCCGCTGCAGGTGGCGACGCTTGCCGCCGGCGGTGGCGTGTCCTCGCCGGCGAGAGCGCTTGGCTGGCGAATGCTCGATACGATGCTGACCGAAGGCGCGATCAATGGCGGGATCGAGGCCGGTTTGCAAGTAGCCACGCACGAATACAAGCAGCGTGCCGGCGTCGATGCCAGCCTGTCGACCGCGCTGACGCAGGTCGGCCTTGCGACGATGTTCGGCGGCGGCTTTGGCGGCCTGCTTGAAGGCGGCAGGGAAGTGTTCCGCCTGCTTGGCCGCGAGGCGCCGGAAGCTGCCTTCGTGCGCGCGGCCAATGGCGAGGCTGAGCCCGGCGATTTCGCGGCGATCGCCGACGCTCTTGGCGTCACGCCGGACCCGGAAAGGGTGCGGCTTGCCGACATGGCGGCCGAGCAGCCGGCGCTGGACGCCGACGCCTTCGGCCCGCCACCGGAAGGCGTCAGCCCCGACGAAGCTGCTACAATGGCCGTCCAGGCGTTGCGGGAGGCCGATTCGAGCGAGGGGCTGCGCGCGGCCGCGATCGACCGCATCGTCAATGAGCGCTCGCCGGTAGGGCCGGCGCCCAAGCGGCCGGTCAGTCTCATGCAGTTTCTGGCGTCGCGCTCTGTCGGCGGGATTGCCGATGAGAACGGCGAGCTGGCCGCGATGGGCCTCACCCGGAAATTCGTCCCCGGCGGCGGTGCGTTGGTGCGCAGGAACGGTAAATCGCTGGACTATGCGCGCGAGGCGGCCGCTGAGGCCGGATTTTTCAATGACCTGTACGGAGATCCCGCGCGCGCCACGGCGGAAAGCACGCCGGACGATCTTTTGCGCCTGCTGCGGCAGGAAGCCGGCGGCGAACCGGTGTTTTCGGCGCGCAACGACGGCGGCCGCCAATTCGCCTGGCTGGACTATGAGCGGCAGCGCGCGGCGCAGGCCGCCTATCGCCGGCTGGTCGAGGAAGTGGATTCGGCCGCATCCTCGCTCGGGATCGATCATCGGCTAGACGACGCCACGCTTGTGCGCGCGGCCGAGCTTGTGGACGAAAACACCAGCCCTGTCGACGCGCTTGAGCGCGCGCTTGATGAGGACTATATCAATTTTGCCGATGCGCTCGCAGAGCGCGGTGAGGAAAAGCCCGATGTCCAAGGCATCCCCTTCTTCGAAGAAGACCCCGGAACAGGCGCTGCAGCTGGCGGCGACCTTGGAGCAACGCGCGCAGTCGGCGAACCCGGAGGATCGGGCGGAGCTGATGCGGCAGGCGGCGGGCTATCGCGTGCTGGCGGAAATGAAGTCGAAGAAGTCGGCCTAAGACAGCCCGGCGACACGCCCGAGCCGGCCACACCCGAGGCCGGCGAAATGGCCGCCCTGGTCCTCACGGAAGCGCGGAGAGCATCGGACGAGGCGAAGGCAGAGCCGCTTGGGCGCGTGAATGCGATCCATGACCGCATGAACGCCGTTGATGAAAAGATCCTCGCGAAAAAGCCGCTCACCAAGAAGGACCGGGCCACGATCGCCGAATATGCGACGGCCGAGAACGACACGACCCGCGCCGAGGCTGACGCCGAATTGGCGGTGCTGGCGCCAGTCGCGGAAAAGGCCGGTTACCGTCTTTCTCTCGACTATAGCGGCGTGGTCCACAACGACCATTACGGGGTCGACTTCGTAGATCCGCGTTTCGTGCTGACCAAGGACGGCAAGGAAGTAGCGCGGCTGGACAGGGCCGACGAGGTGGTGAAGGCGCTGCCGGCAACCGAGCGCACGGCCGCCGGCGAGCAAATCTTGCTGGAAGGAGTCAAGCCTGTCTCAACCAAGGAAAAGCTGCAGAGTGAGGCGGCCAAGCCGATGCGCGGCGGCGACACCGCCATGCCGGAAGGCGGGCTGTTCGATCTGGAAAGCCGCAAGCAGATGTCGATTTGGGACGCGCTGCCGGCGGCCAAGAACCCGGATGGCTCCATTTTACACGCGACCCACGAAACCATGATTGCGGACGCCGAGAGGACCGAATTTTTCGGCGATTTGATCGCCAGCTGCAGGGACTGACATGGGCCTGAAAGACTGCCTGATTTCCGCCGTTGAACAGAAGGCGATCACGCGCGAGGAAGCCAGCTTCCTTGCCGACGAGTTCGACCAGCGCTTCGCGCAGAACCGCCTTTCCATGGGCGACGATCTGGCGAAGGCGAAGGCGCGCAAGGATCTCGAAATCCAGTTGAAGGCCGAGGCGGCCGAGGCGCGCCGGCGGGCCGATCTTACCGAGGCGCGGCGTCTGTCGGTCAAGTCCTATCTGCAGGACTATCGCGGCCGCGACGGCAAGGCCAACGTGTTCGAGGCCGCAATGGGGCTGCTTTCGCACTATGGTTTTCGCGGCGCGTCGAGCGTGCGCGGCAAGACCGAGGCAATCATCATCGGCGCGCAAAAGAACCTTGATAAGGTCATGTATTCATTCGAGCGGCGCGGGCTTCTCGGCAAGCGCAAGAACCGCGCGCTGCAGGGCGACGTGGTGCGCGAGCTGCACGGTGAGGCGTCCGGCGACGCCACCGCCAAGCAGCTGGCCCGTGCCATTTCCAGCGTGTTCGAGGATCTGCGCCAGCGGTTCAACGCCGCCGGCGGCGCCATCGGCAAGATCGAAAATTTCGGCCTGCCGCACACGCACGACCGGCTCAAGGTCAAGGCCGCCGGCCGCGATGCGTGGAAAGCCGAGATCCGCGACCTTCTCGACCCGAGCAAGATGACAAATCCGCTTACCGGGCAGCAGCTGAGCGGTGCCGGTCTCGACCAGGCGCTTGACCATGTTTGGGAATCGATCGTCTCGAACGGCCGCGCCCACCTGCAGCCGTCCATGGTGCGGCGCGGGCAGGGCGCCATTGCCACGCAAAGGCAGGAAGAAAGGTTCCTCGCCTTCAAGGATGCCGCGAGCTGGATGGAGTACAACCAGAAATACGGCAAGGGCGACGTCGTGCAGTCGATCTTCGGCCACATCAACGGGATGGCCCGCGATATCGCTGCAATGGAAGTCCTTGGCCCGAACCCGAGCGCCATGGTCGAATACATGAAACAGGCAGTCGCGCTTGAAATCGGAAAGCTCGAGACTGGCAAGCCGACGCTGGCGAAAGGCGCCACGGTGTTCAAGGACAGTCAGGCGGCCGTCGCGCAATATCGCCTTGACAGCCTCTGGCAGGCCCTGCGCGGCCGGCCAGAAGTGGCAAGCGGTGCCGCGCGCACGACCTCGAACATCAAGAACGTGCTGACCGGCACCCAGCTGGGCGCGACCGTCATCCTCGCCGCCGGCACCGATCCGTTCGTTGCGCGCGCCGCCCGCAAGCTTGCCGGCCTGCCGGTGACGTCGACCATTGTCGATATGGTCAAGATGGTCGCGAAGGGAAACCGCGAGGAAATCATCAGCTCGGGCGTGATGTGGGAAGAATACCTGCACATCATGAACGACGAGCTGCGCTTTGCCGGGCCGGCCGTAGGCTCTGACTGGTCGCGCTGGATCGCCGATCGCGGGGTTACCTTCTCGGGCCTGCAGCCACTCACTGTCGGCCGCAAGCTGCTTGAGGCGCGCGCGTGGCAGAAGACCGTCGCCGATAACGCCGAAAAGACCTTTGCCCAGCTCGACCAGCGTTTTCGCACCGCGCTTGAGGGTTTTGGCGTCACGCCGGCGCATTGGGAGATCTGGCGCCAGGCGAAAGATCCGGCCGGCTTCGTCACTCCGCGCCAGATCGAGATCAACGGCGGCGGGGTGCAGTATATCGACATGCGGACCTCGGCGCCGCACGAGATCGCAGCCGAGGCGAAGGCGCTGGCGCATCGCGAGGCCAGCGAAAAGCTTGCCGAAGTGATCAATAGCTGGTCGGAACGGTCGGTGCCGACCGGAACGCCGAATGCGCGATCCTTGGTGCACGGGCTGGCCGAGCGCGGCACGGTGGGCGGCGAGCTGCTGGACTTCCTGCTGCAATACAAGAGCTTTGGCCTGTCCTTCACGGCGCTGCAGATGGAAGCGATCGGCGAAATGGCGGCGACGCGCGGCGGCGGGACCGGCTTCCGCCGGTCGGGGCTGGCTTATTTCGCACCCATGGCGATCATGCTGACGCTTGGCGGCGCGGCTTATCTGCAGATCAAAAGCCTGCTCGACTTCAAGAAGCCCGAGGACATGGACCCGCGCAGCAATCCCGGCTTCTGGTTCCGCGCCGGCATCCAGGGCGGCGGCTTCGGCCTGTTCGGCGATTTCGTAAAGTCGACGGAAAACCGCTTCGGCCAGTCGATGCTGGAAAGCCTCGCCGGCCCCGGCGTCGCCTTCATCGGCGACACGGCCGGGTTAACCGCTGGCACGTTGCTCGCCGCGACGCGCCGGGAAACGGCCAAGGGCAGGGAAAAGAGCTTCATGGAGAAGGCCAATCCCGGCCGCAAGCTGACGCAGTATCTGCGGCGCTACACGCCTGTGGTTGCCTCGCACTGGCTGACGCGCGGCGTGTTCAACCGGCTTGTGCTGGACAATCTGCAATGGATGCTGGACCCCAACGCCGATATGAGCTTCAAGGCGCAGATCGGCTTGGCGAAGAAGAACGGCACGCCCTACATCGTCAAGCCCGGCCAGCTCACGCCTCTCGGCCGCTAGGTCCATTTGACGCTTTCGCGCGCGAGTCATCCTGCAGCCTCGATCAAAGAGGCTCCCCGATGGCACCGACCCCGTTCATCCTGCCGCGCGAGAAGCGCGAATCCGCAATCCTCGTCGGCAACGGCACGGCCGGCCCATACGCGGCCTCGCTCTACAAGGTCTTTGACACGGCCGATGTGGCGGTGTTCGCTAAGGCGGCCGGCGAGACTGTCTACACGGATGTTACGGCCAGCTGCACGATCGCCAAGGTGAACCCGGCGGCGGCCTACGACTATTTCACCGTGACGTTCGGCGCGGCCGTGCCGGCAAGCACGAGCTGGTATCACCAGGCGCGCCGCACGGCCCAGCGCAGCGTTGCCGTCACCAAGGCCGGCACCATCAATTCGCTCGAGCTCGAAAAGGAGCTTTCCAAGCAGGCCAGCGCGCAGAGCGAGCTGCGCCGCGATGTTGACCGGGCGGTGCGCGTCATGCCGGGTGTCGATCCGGTCACCATCATTCCTGGCGCCGACGGCGAGCTGGCAAAGTTCGAGAACGGCGATGTTGTTCCGTCCGGCGAGAACGTAGAAGCGATTATTGGCGCAACAGCAGCTGCAGTTGCGGCGCGCGATGCGGCCCGAAAATGGGCGACCGAGGCCGAAGATGTTGGCGTCGACGACGGCGTCAATCCGGCGGGCTTTTCGGCTTTCAACTGGATGCGCAAGGCGCTGGGATATGCGACCGCAGCTGCGGCCTCGGCCGCCGCTGCAGCGGCAAGCGCTGCCGGTGTCAATCTTCCGCCGATCGCCGCCAACACCTTTCTGCAGGCCAAGCCCGACGCTACGGGCTATGCCACCAAAACCACCACGGAGGTGCGCAACGCGTTGGCAGCAGCTGCTTTCGTCGTCGACCGCGTGGCGGTCAAGGCGCTCGATCCGATCAAGGAAAAGGCTGCAACGATTTATGGCGAAGGACTCGGCCGCAACGGCACGTGGGTGGCCTACCTGACTTCCGGGCTCTCGGCAGCAGATCAGGCGGCCGCGGGGGCCGACGCCTTGGAAGGGCGTTTCTTTAGGTCGACGGCAAACCCGCTCTATACGTGGGCGCGCCATTTCTCTGGCGCAGTCGATCTCCGCTGGTGGGGTGCCGTGGCTGATGGTGATATCGCCAATGCAGCGGCCAATGCCTCCGCACTCAATGCGGCTCTTGGAACCGGCAAGAAGGTATCGATCCCCTATTCCGCCGCCGGATATCATTTTGGTACCAACCAGATCACGGTAGCCAGCGGCCAGTTCATCGAAGGCGAAAGCAAGGTGCTGTTGAAGTCGACGGCAGCAACCTCGCTCTTTAAGCTGACTGGAACCACCACGGCATACAGCGGAATTTCGAATGTCGCGATTGACATGGCGGGCGCCGGTGGATCATCCACGGCGATCCGATTTGCAACGGCAACTGCAAGCGTCGCCCGTGTAAGGCTCGGAGCGATCAAGTTCACCAATTGCGTCGAGGCGATCGGTGACGAAGTACATGCCTCCAACTTCATTTCGGACGTGCTTGTAGAGGATGTGCTCTGCCAGCAAACGCTCGGGCGCCAGGTTTATAACCGCCGCAGCAATGGCTTCATCGTCTTCCGCGATTTTATCATCGACCATACGCAGAACCCGGCGCTTGTCTCGTTCGAGAGCGCCCGTTTTGAGAATTTCGCCGGGCTTGAATTGGCCCGATTTGATGCGCTTGGCTATGGCACCGGCGCGCCGGCCTACAACGCTGGTGCGCCGGCAATCGTTCTCGCCGGCAACGGAGCGACGGGCGTCGCGCTGTGGCTGGACCGAGTATTTGCCGACACGGTTATCGGTGACGGCATCCTGGTGCAGAATTCGCAGTACGTCTTCGCGACCGCCATTGAAAGCTCTCTTGCCCGGGGTCACGCCCTGACGCTAAACAACGTCGTCAACGCAGTGCTGAGCAATCCGATCGCCAACGGAGCGACGGGGCAGACAGGCGCGGCGGCAGGCGCTGACGGCCTTCGGGTGCTCAACTCGTCGGATGTGACAATTTCGAACCTGCTTGCCGTGAACAATACCGGCTCGGGGCTCAACATTAGCATGACGAACCGATCTGTGACCACGGGCCTTGTGTCCAAGGCGAATACATTCGGCTTGGCAATTCAAGGCGCTGCAGGCAGCAACATCGTGTCGGGGGGAACGATCAGCGGCAATGCGACCCCTGTCTCCAACACGGCGACGGGGGGTAACAACGTCATCAAAGACATTGCAGGATACAACCCGGTGGGCGCTGCTGCCTTGGCGCCGGCAGCGTCCCCGTGGACATACACGGCAGGCTCGTCACCGGAAACGCTCTACTTCAGCGCTGCAACCAGCGTAACTGCCGTAACGCAAAGCGCAGGAGTATCTATTCTCCCAGCCGCCTTGGGGGCGAACGTTCCCTTCGCGGCCCAACTTGGGCCCAATGAGGCGATCGTCATCACCTATACTGGCGCGTTGACAGCTAAGAAGATGGTGCACTGACGCCCAAATGACGGTATAGCAGGCTCCTAATATCAGGGGGCTCCATAAATGCACCAAGAGCGAGTTGCATTCGCAAACACGCTGCGCGGCGTAGCCGCGATCTCGGTTTTGATAGCTCACTACACTGGGGCCTTCTGGTCATCGAACCGCGAATTCACGGCGGCCATGATCAACGCCCCAGTGTTGCCATTGGATCGCTACGGCTTCCCAACATATCTGCTATGGCTTCACTCCGTGCCGCACTTTGATTGGGGCTCGTTCGGCGTCGGCGTGTTCTTCCTCGTCAGCGGCTTTGTCATCCCTCTTTCACTGCGCCGCAGCACATGGCAGGCGTTTTTGGTCGGTCGCTTTTTTCGAATTGTGCCGCTCTACGTGTGCGGTTTTTCGGTAACCCTTCTCGGCATCTGGCTCGTCGGCGAATACTTCGGAAGACCGTGGCCGTTCACGTTGGGCGATGTGCTTGTTCAATATATTCCAGGGCCCCAGCTGTTTCTCTGGGTGCGTAGTATCGACGGCATCGTCTGGACTTTGGAGATAGAACTTATTTTCTACGTCGTTTGCGCTTTGGCTATCATATGGCTTCGCAAGCGATCGGCGCTAGCGTTTCTTGTGCCATTGATCGTCGCCGCCATCGGCCTCTACGTTTCCGGTACTGTCGACGATTGGAAAGAGGGAGCGATAGCCACTTACCACCTCCTCCTAGCGATACAATGGGCGGCGCCGTTCATCGTCTTCATGTTCATCGGCGTCACGTTTTGCTATCTGCACTCCGCGGGGCTTGATAGGCTACAAGCGATTGTGCTGACCGCCGGTTTGTTCATGCTGTTCACGGTCATGGCCGGCGAAGCGAAGGGCATCGCTGGTGGCGGCGGACTTGCGTTCAGCTATGGCCTTGCGGTTGCTGTCTTTGCGGTCGCCGCAATGTTCCCCTCGATGTTCAGGTCGACAGTCGTTGGGGACTTCTTTGCCAAGATCAGCTACCCGCTCTATGTCGTCCACGGCGTCGCAGGTTATGCAGCCCTGCGGGTGCTCCTGGACCTCGGTCTAAAGGCATGGATGAGCCTCATAATCGTCACAGCCGGCGCCATGGGCGTGGCCTGGCTGCTACATGTTTCGGTTGAGGTTCCAAGCCACGTGCTCGGCAAGCGGATGGCCGCCTACTTCCCGCGGCGAGGAGGAAATGCAGCGCCGTCCGCAGTGTCCGCACCGACTCCCACCATTTGACGAACCCTGCCTGATCTTACCCTGCCGGCAACCACAGGGAGGTTTCCGGCAATGGCAAGCAGGGGCAAGGCACAGGACCTCTTCCGTTCGAAAGCGCCGTGGATCATGGCGCTGCTTATCCGGGACTTCAAAATCGGGCTGGACGATTCGGCGGCCATACTTGGCAATCTCGGCCATGAAAGCGAAGGCCTAGCAGACCTCACGGAAGACAAGCCAACCGTTCCCGGCAGTCGCGGCGGCTTCGGTTGGGCGCAATGGACAGGCCCGCGTCGCCGCAAGTTCGAGGCGTATTGCAAACGCGCGGGCCTCAAGGAATCATCCGACCAGGCGCAATATGGTTTCCTGTTCAGCGAGCTTAAGGGCGCCTATCGCAGCGCGATCACCAAACTGGTTGCTGCCCGCGACCTGCAGGCGAAGGTCAAGGCCTTCGAGCGGGAGTATGAAAACGCCGGCGTGAAGCACTATGCGAGCCGCAACCAGTGGGCGGCAGTTGCGCTGGAGGCGTGGCAGGATGTCGGCGGCAGTCCCTTGCTGCCCGACTGGGCCGTGCGGGCGGCAGAGAAGCCCGCCAGCGCGCAAACGCCGTCGCCGGCGGCACCAGACACCGCGCCGGCGCCGCAGCCCGCTCCTGCGCCCGCGCCGGCCCCGCCGGTGGTGGTGGAAAAGCCGGTGGTTGTCGACCCCGGCGAGCTGCACAAGCGTGTGACCAAAACCAAGACCTTCTGGACGTGGCTTCTGACTGCACTTGGCGCTCCGCTCGCCGCCTTCGGCAATTTCGACTGGCGGGTGCAGCTGGCGATCGTCGCCGTGATCGTCGCCTTCGCTGTCTACGGCATCACGCGCCGCGCGCAGCTCGCCCAGGCGGTGCGGGATCTCCGCGCGGAAATCGGCGGATGATCGCGGCGCTGCTCAAAGCGGCGCTCTCGCCGGCAGGGAAGGCGCTGGGGGCGCTTGTCCTTGCCGGCGCGTTGTTCGGTGGCGTCTACGCCAAGGGGCGCGCTGACGGCCGCGCCAGCCTGACCGCGCAGCTCGCCGCCGATCGCGTCACCATCCTAAAAGACGGAAAGGCCATCGACAATGAAGCTCTTGCCGCTGACGACCCTGCTTTGTGCGCTCTGCTTGGTGGGTGCCTGCAGCCCGACAGTGACGCAGCCTTGCGACCTGCTGGTGCCGATGCAGCCAAAGCCGGCCACAAATAGTTACCTTGTCGCCAACGACCGTCCGTTTGCCGTTGCCGTGGCGCAGCATCGCGGGCGCGTCCAGAAGTACGGATGCCATTGATGGACGGTGAAGTCATTGCCCTGATCGGCGTGGCCGGCACGATCGTGGCGATCGTGTCCGCGATCGTCGCTTCGCATCGCTCGACCTCTGACAAGATCCAGAAGGGAGATGAGCAGCTGCATGACCGCATCAATCGCGTGCGCGATGAATACGTGCGCCGCGTGGATCTCGACACCCACATGGCGCGCATCGAAACCAACGTCAAAGAGCTACGCGAAGAGAACCGCGAAGGCACCCGCGACATCAACCGCCGGCTCGACCAAATCCTGACCAGCGTGGGCGTTGCCAAGCCGCCGCATGGCCGGTAAACATGCGACAAAGCCGTGCGACTTTCGCGCGGCCGATTTTGTAAGTGGTTGATTTTCCTTAATTATATACGAACTTTTAATCAGTAGGTCATGGGTTCGAATCCCATCGCGCTCACCACAAACACAAGGGTCCGTTCCGGACACATAGGTTACAGTTTATACCGGAGACATGGGTAACACTTTTGGCCCGAAGGGGTTGTGGAGT